>JAQVDY010000006.1 GCA_028698215.1 Actinomycetota bacterium
TTTTTTATGATTTTTTCTAATTTTACAAGAGTTATTAAAAGAGCATCTTAATTTCTTAAGATGCTCTTATGTAATTAACCTATTCTATCCGGTCTTACTTCTTAACCCTCTGAGGCTTAAGCCTTAAGGCTAAGAATGCTCCACCTACAGCTATAAGCAGCAGCCCTGCTACTGAATACAGCCAGTTAAACCCGGTGTAAGGAAGTTCTTCAGAAACACCCAGTACTTCTATAACCGGTGCTGCCTCTTCATCAATACCAGCTACTTCCACCTCTGGTGGTGGTGGTGGAGGTGGAGGTGGAGGTGGAGGTGGTGGTGGTGGAGGAGGCGGCGGTGGCGTATCTCCGGGATCATTTACAAAAGTAACCGAATTAAGAGTCTGCCCGTCTTCCACAGCTTGTATTGGACCCAATCTTCCTGCAGCATTTAGCCCAGGAGTGACATTATCCCATCCAGCAGAACTGGTTTCAACAACCCAATAATCAGTCTCCAGATCCAAATCACAAGCAGTTGCACTACCACTGGTGTCGGTAGCAACATCTATTGTTATTTCTAACCCAGATTTAACAGCAGTGCCTGCGGTCGCATCATCATAGACATCAAAGGTAAAGGTATATTCGCCTGTATCAGGTATATCCCCTGTAATATTCTTTATTATCTCTAGGCAGCCTGTCTCTGGTGGAGGTGGTCCGTCGCATTTATAATAGAAAATAATATGGCTTATATCTTTGCGATTTGGACCATCAAGATTTGTTTCGGTGACTGTTACTGTTTTTGTGCCTATGCCTTCTATTTCAATATAACTAAAACCTTCAACAATCCCATAAGAGCCATCACTTGTTACTTCAATGCTAGAAGTACCTGCTTTTATAACAACCTTATTAATAATACAATCACCATCAGAAGTTAATGAAAAACTGTCTTTTTGGTCTTCTGTGTTCGATAGATCGCTCCCTTCATATTTTTTCCAATCATTACCTTCCTCAGTAGGATTATCCCAGTCTAAATTTATAGAAGCTGCAAATAAAGCAGCCGGTATACTAAACATAATCACTACTGCCAAAACTAAAACTATAATTAATAACCTTTTCATAAGACATCTCCTTTCTAATCTATTTTGTTATAAAAAAAACCGGCCAAATTTAGCCGGTTACGCTACTTGCTCCACTTCCCCCAAGCGTCCAGTTTCCGGGAAAAGCCTCATTGCTTCCAAACTGTATTATTCTATAACTATTATATTACAAAACTATTATAATTCACTAATATCCGCGCTGTCAACAAATCTTTTTTTATCAAAGCGGGCAGGTAAATTGTATCCACCTGCCCGCCTACCCCAATATATTATATAAAATATTCTACCTTTTCTTTTCTTCTAAACCACTGGATAAGCAGTACGCCGCCCAGCACCAAAACCAGCCCGGCAATATAGTACCATTTGCTGTAGCCGGTATAAGGCAGCTCCTCGGTTATACCCAAAACCTCTATTACCGGGGGTTCGCTTATTCCCAGGACCTCAACTTCTTCATCCTCTTCTTCATTTAAGAAATATACATCGGTATCAGAGCCCCCGCTAACTATAGCTCCTATAGATCCTGTCTCGGTCCAGGCAGCCCCATCGTAAGACACCGAGGTGGCAAAACCGGTAGTAGTTTCTGTTATGGTATAGGTGCCCGGCTCTATGTTGGCAAAGGTAGCGGTACCTGCACCCTGTATGGTCACTGTCTGGGCCGGCACTGTATTTATGGAGAAGTTAAATACGGTATCAGCATCTACTCCCTCCCCTATTATCTTATGTACGGTTATGGAACCAGGTATTTCAATTACGGTATCATTTAAGAAATAAACATCGGTATCCTGGCCATCCTCTACCTCAGCGGCAATAGTTATACCGGGAGTCCAGCCGCCGGCGGTATAGGAAACATAGGTGGAATAACCGGTAGTAGCCTCGGTAATAGTATAGGTATTGCCTGCCAGCAGGCCGGTAAAGGTTGCAGTGCCTTCTCCGGTAATAGTAGCAGTCTGCACCGGTGTAGTGTTAATAGAGAAAGTAAAAGTAGGAGTACCTACTGCCGGTGAGGCCACTAAGGCACCTAAGCCTGCACCAAACAGCTTATGTACGGTTATGGAGCCCGTTCCGGGATCATTTTCAAAATCAGCAGTAGCTGCCTGCCCGGGATCAACTGCTGCTACTACTGCAATCCTGTTACCGGCTCCGGGAACTACATTAGTGCCCGGTCCAGCTATTTCTTCCACATAATAGGTCTGTCCCAGAATTAAGCCGGAAACAGAGACGGTGCCGCTAGTGGCTCCATTTATGGTTAAGCTGGCAGTGGCTACCTGGTTGCCTCCAGATTCAGCATCAAATATTCCAAACTGGAAAGTGCCCGAACTGGCAACTCCTCCTGTAAAAGCTTTGTTTATTAAGATAGAGCCGCCTATATCATTTACAAAATAAGCGGTATTGGCAGTTTCGGCACTATCGGCAGCCACCACTGCCACCCTGCCGCTGCCAGGTATGGTATTGGTGCCAGGGCCGGAAACCTCTTGCAGGTAATAGGTAGTTCCAGGTACTAACTCTTCACTGGATATGGTTTTAGATCCATTAGTGCCCTGGGTAATGGTAATGGTGGTAGAAGCAATAGCCGTACCTCCGGTTTCTGCCTGGTACACTTCAAAACCAAAAGTACCAGAACCGACTTGTCCCTCCAGGAATGATTTATCGATGGCCAGGTACCCGATCACTTCTTCATTGTTAAATACTGCTTCCGCTGAATCATCATCTTCAGTTAAGGTAAAGCTGGTACCGCTGCTGGAAGCAAGCGACCAGCCGGTAGGTATGTTAATCTCACTTATGCTAAACTGGGTACCCAGCGGCACTTCAAAGGGGCCGTAGCTGGCAGAAGTGCTGCCGGCAGGTATGGTAACTCCCATTGGCTCAGATATGCCGGCTGCATCCGGAGTTATGTCAAAGTAGAAAGTAATATCTGCGTCCAATGCCTGGCCTATGTTTTTAGTTATGGTTACCTGGCCTTTAGCCGTGTTGGGGGTATTGGTAAAACTAACCTGGGAAGTAGAGCCTACGGTAACCGAAGCACTCTTTCCGGCAGGAAGGCTAAAAGATGCACTGGCATCTCCCCCGGTTTCAGTAACCAGGTAATCGCCGGCGGGAAGGTTTCCCACTGTGGTTGACTGGTTGTAAGGGCCGCCTTCCGGAACGGTGATAGATACGGTAGTGCTATAGGGGTCAGCTACATTCTGCTGGACAATGGTAAAGTTAAAAGTACCATACAGGCCATCGGTGGTAGCTTTATTTATTTTTATGGAACCGTACTGGTCATTGGGGGTATTGGTAAAGCTGGCAGTAGCAGTTGCCCCTGCAGTTACGGTTACTGTCTGGTCTGCCGGCAGGCTAAAGGAAGCGCTTTCATTGGTGGACCCTACCTCTTTTACGGTGTAGCTGCCCGGCTCCAGGTCAGATACAGTGGCAGAGCCGCTGTAGTTTCCGCCGCCGCCGGTAATGGTAATAGAGAGCTGATCTCCTACCTTGTTTCCATTTCCATCCAATATTTCAAACAAAAAGGTTCCGGTTAAGCCTCCGGTAGTAGTTTTATTAATCTTGATAGCACCCTTCTGGCTTTCCTTGGTGTTGTTAAACACTGCAGTGGCAGTACTGCTGTCACTGCTTAAGGTAAAGCTGGTACCGCTGCTGGAAGCAAGCGACCAGCCGGTAGGTATGTTAATCTCACTTATGCTAAACTGGGTACCCAGCGGCACTTCAAAGGGGCCGTAGCTGGCAGAAGTGCTGCCGGCAGGTATGGTAACTCCCATTGGCTCAGATATGCCGGCTGCATCCGGAGTTATGTCAAAGTAGAAAGTAATATCTGCGTCCAATGCCTGGCCTATGTTTTTAGTTATGGTTACCTGGCCTTTAGCCGTGTTGGGGGTATTGGTAAAACTAACCTGGGAAGTAGAGCCTACGGTAACCGAAGCACTCTTTCCGGCAGGAAGGCTAAAAGATGCACTGGCATCTCCCCCGGTTTCAGTAACCAGGTAATCGCCGGCGGGAAGGTTTCCCACTGTGGTTGACTGGTTGTAAGGGCCGCCTTCCGGAACGGTGATAGATACGGTAGTGCTATAGGGGTCAGCTACATTCTGCTGGACAATGGTAAAGTTAAAAGTACCATACAGGCCATCGGTGGTAGCTTTATTTATTTTTATGGAACCGTACTGGCTTACAGGATTATTAACAATATTATGGCCCAGGGCAACTTCTGAACCATCTGCACTGGTAGTTACTTCATACCAGCCGTTATCTGCAGAATATCCGGCGGGAGCACTTATCTCATGAACAAAATAAGTAGTATTTATATTCAGGTTACCAAAAATGACCTTACCCCCGCTGGAGGTTTTCCTGTCTATCTCTGAACCTGTATCATTATTAATGCTATATAAACCTATAACTGCTCCGTCCAGAGCATTTCCCAGATTATCCACCTTGTTTACCTTAATAGAAGCCTGGGGGGGTTGGGTGCAATCAAGGTAAAAGGTTATATGGCTTATTTCCTGGATCATATTGGAGTCGCCCAGCCTGGTAACCGTAGCGCTGCTGGTACCTACCCCGCTAACCTGGTAAGCCAGTTCGGTAGGAGCAGGATCACTGCCCTCTTTTACCCAGTAGGTGACACTGCCGTCATCATGCTGGATATAACCATATTTACCATTACCTAAACTGGGGCTGTCTCCCCATTTACCGGCTTTTATCAGTACACCAGTTATGATGCATCCGTCTGCGGTATGGGTAACTCCATCCTTGACACCACCGTCATACTTAATCCAGCCATCACCTTCTTCGATGCCGGAATCAGCAAAAACGGTATTGATTGGTACTAGTAGCATCAACAGCCCTACCACCACCATAAAGGATGCCAATTTGGTTCCTATTGAATATTTGCTTCTCTTAAACATGTGACCCCCCATTTATGTTAAGTTCTTAAAATAAAAAAACCGGCTGAATTAGCCGGTTACGCTACTTGCTCCACTTTTCCCAAGCGTCCAGATTGAGGAAAAGCTTCAAAGCATCTAAACTATTAAAACATATTTTATAATACTATTAGTATTTAATTATATTTGTTTGATGAACTCCTTGTCAAATTTTTTTTCTTTTTTATTTACCATACTTGAAATCCTTGGATCCCTTAACATGTTTCCAGTGTGATAGTCTTCTTTTAGATACCCAAATCCTGGCCATGATTAAAATACCCGCTGCCGCTAAGCAAAGACCTATTACTGAAAACAAAGGATCAAACCCTATACTGGTAAACACTTTTTTACTTCCTTAATTTTTTGGAGCCTGACAATATCGGCAATCCCCTCAAGCCCCAATTTTTAAAGCACAAAAAAAACCGGCCTAATTAGCCGGTTACGCTACTTGCTCCACTTTTCCCAAGCGTCCAGGTTGAGGAAAAGCTTCAAAGCATCTAATTAATTTATGTTTTATTAATTTTAATACAAAGTCACCCTAAAAATCAAAATATATTTTATTTTTTTTCAATTTTATAAACCATTAATTTTATATATTAATTTATATATAAATACTTGACAAACATAATCATATTTATTATCATTAAATGTATTAATACTTTTATATTTAATAATATAAAAGATTATACGAAAACAAGGCATAAAAAAGAGGGGAGTCAATTTTAAAAAGCCTGGACGCCACTTTTTAACGACTCCCCTCAATAAGCATAGTATCATACAAATATTATAGTTTGCAATCAAATTTTATTTTATAATTTTTAGACTTGCTACAAACCTTAGCTGTATAAAAAAATTACCCTACTGTAGCACAAACCACTTATCATAAATTTCAGCAGCAGTTCCATCCTGGGCCATCTGGGCGATAGCCTGGTTTATATCTTCTAATATTTGCGAATTCTTGCCCATGGCAATTACAAAATCACGCTTGGATTTAATGGTGTCCAATACCCGGTAAAGCATTCCATCCTGGTTTAGAATATTAATGGCAATAGGCTTTGAAATTAAAACCCCCTCTATATTCTTAGCCTTAAGATCGTCCATCATAACCTTTATATCCTCATAATCGGCTATCCTGTACCTGGCCAATACCTCTTCGGACAAGCCCTCCTTGGCGGTCCTTAATATGCCCACATCCTTGCTGGCCATATCTTCCTTAATCATTATCTGGGTATCACTTAAACTTATCAGTAAATACTCCAAAGTATAATAGGCATCAGAATAATCAACTGCATTCTTTTTATCCTCCAAAATTGGCAGGGCAGAAATAGCCAGGTCAATGTTGCCCGCATCCAGCTCCTGGTAAAGGGAATCATAGGCTACGGATTTTATCTCTATCTCTTTTCCCAGCCTGTTTCCGATTTCGGTAATGACATCTATGTCAAAACCTTCAGCCTTGCCCTCCTGGTTTAAAAACTCAAAAGGGGGATAGGAGGTATCTGTGCCCACTGTAAGCTTGGGAACCTTGCTTAAATCACGGCCGGTCCCATTGGCAGACATGCTGCTGGCCAGCTCGGTTACCCGGCAGCTTACTACCGGTGACATTAGTACTATTAAAACCACTAATGCTGCGGACAGCACCAGTGCTGAAATTACTCTTTTACTCCATTTTATCTTAATCATTACTGGTCCTTTAAAAAATCTCTTCCGGTTCAGGAAAACCTAAACTATTTACAAAATATTCATTGAACTTGGGATGGGTGGTTAATTCCAAATAATTAATTTTCTTAGCCAGGTTTTCTGCTTTCTTCCTGTATTTGGATGAAACCAAAACCTGCTTGGCCCCTACTCCGGCAGCATTACCAACCTGTACAATCTTTCCTAGATCCACCTGGGGAAACATGCCTATGTTTATGACATTCTTGGGGTCTATATAGGAGCCGAAGGCTCCGGCAATTATAATTTTGTCTATCTGGGTAAAGTCTATCTGGGCATTATCTAGCAGTATATCTATGCCCGTTCTCATGGCTCCCTTGGCCAGCTGGATCTCCACGATATCCTTCTGCCCGATAGAAACATAGTCCCGGCCTGGCTTGCCGGACAATAGATACTGCATCCCTTCCTGCTCATCTTTAAAAATACAATTAGAATCCTGGACAAACTTGCCCCTGGTATCTATAAGGTTAGCCTTTCTTAATTCGGCTATACAGTCCAGTATGCCAGAACCACAAATACCGGAAGGCTCCTTGTCGCCTATGGTCTGAATGGAAGGCTGGCAGGTGGCTGAGTCTATGGCCACCCTTTCAATGGCCCCGGGAGCAGCCCTCATCCCGTAACGGATATGGGCTCCCTCAAAAGCAGGCCCGGAAGCAGTGGATACACTGGTAATTCCACTGCTGGTCTTTAAGGCAATCTCGGTATTGGTGCCAATATCAATACCTATAATATTTCCCTTAAGCTGGTCAATATCTGCAGCCAAAACCATAGCCAGGTGGTCAGAACCCACAAACCCGGCAATAGGTGGAAGCAGGTAGACATATCCTCCGGGGGCAATATTTATTCCCAGCTGCCAAGCCTTAACGCTTAAAGCCTGTCCGGTTAAAGACACAAAGGGAGAAAGGCTTAGCTGCCTTACCGGCAAGCCCAGGAACAGGTGGTGCATGGCGGTATTGGCTACCAAGGTTATCTCATTTATCTGTTTCCGGTCAATCTGGTGATCCTGGCAAAGCTTTCCTATAGCCTGGTCAATACCTGAAGTAACCACTTCCTGTATTTTTTTTAGGCTGTCCCCACCTGCCAGGGCAAAATTAAGCCTGGACATCACGTCTTCACCGTAAGATATCTGGGGATTCATTATACCCCTGCTGCCCAAGGTAGCTCCGGTAGACAGGTCCACTAAAAGAGCCGCAATCTTGGTAGTGCCTAAATCTATGGCCACGCCATAATTATGGCCAGCCTGATTTCCGCCCTCGACATTAATGATTTCTGTGCCCCGCAAGCTAACCGTTACCTTCCACCCGTTATCCCTTAAGGTTTGGGGCAGCAGCGAAAGGGCTTTAAAGTCAATATTATCAGCCTTAACCTTATAATTTTTTTCCAGCAGGCCAGCTATGCGGTCAAAGTCAGGGGTAACATCTTCCAGGGTAGCCGGGCTAACCTCCACCCAGTATTTTTGGCATACTGGATCAGGCTCTACCTCCCTGCCGGTACCGGAAACCTGTAGTTTCTGCTCTTCGCTTAAAGAAGAGGCAGGTATGTAGATATTAAGGTCCCGGTCAAATACCTGCTGGCAGGCCAGCCGTACCCCCTTGCTTATCTCTTCCGGTAAAAGAACCTTTTTTTCCTGGCCGCTTACCGCAGTATCAGCAGCATCCAGAACTATTATCCTGCACTTGCCGCAGGTTCCCTTGCCTCCGCAGACAGACTTAATGCCAATCCCTGCTTCTAATAAAGCTTCCAAGCCATTGGCAGGCCGGTCCAAGTAGAGCCTTTTTCCTATAGGCTCCACCTCTATTCTGATTTTATTTTTGGCCATGCTTCTCAGATTCTTCCTTTATAAACTGTTCGAACTCAGGCCCAGCTTTCATCAGGTTGGCTAAGTCTTCATCCAGGTTGTCCGGTTTTATCTTAGCTATCCAGCCTTCATCATAAGGAGACTCATTGATGAGCTCCGGTTCATCTTCCAAATCTTCATTTACCTCTACTATTTCTCCGGTAACCGGGGCATAAAGCTTGCCTACCCATTTGCCTGATTCCAGGCTGGAAAAAGGCTTGCTCTGCTCTACCTTGGCTCCGGCCAGGGGCAGCTCTATATAGACTATATCACCAGCCAGTTTCTGGAAGAAATCAGTAGCTCCCATAATTACCATGCCGTCGTCATCTGCCTTGGCCCAGAAATGGTTTTTTTCATAATAAAGGTCATCTAAAAATTCATATCCTGCTATTTCCATCATTTCCTCCTATTTTTTGCTTTCCAAACTATTTAATACCAGTTCGGCTATATCCCAGACCTTAATTTTTTTATTAAGGTCTTTTTTCTTTTTCTTCAATGCGGTAGATATGGTTCGCTCACACTGCTGGCAGCCCGATATTACCACGTCCGCATCCGTTTCTATTATCTCCCGGGCTTTACTGCCGGCAATTTCAGCCGCCAGGTCCGCATCCAGCGATTCCAGGTTGCCGCCTCCGCCGCAGCAATTAGCCTTAGCCCTGTTTTTGGCCAGCTCTACAAACTGCAGCCCCGGCACCGCCCCTATAACTTCCCTGGGTTCCTCAAATACCCCCGAGTTTCTGCCCAGGTCACAGGGGTCATGATAAGTAACTTTAATGTCCATGGGACCCAGGTCCAGCCTGCCCTCTTTTATCAGGGACAGCAGGTACTGGGATATGTGCATAACCTCAAAATCCATATCCTCTCCTGCCAGCTGGCTGTATTCATGCTTCCAGGTATGGTAACAGGAAGGGCAGGAAGTTACAAGAATTTTTGCTCCTTTTTGCTTAACCGTGGCTATGTTAAACCGGGCCAGCTCCCTGGCTTCCTCTTCCATCCCCGCTGAAAGCAGGGGAAATCCGCAGCACCATTCCTGTTCTCCCAGCAAGGTAAAATCCACTTCAGCCTGCTGGAAAATCTGGATAATGGACCGGGGAATGGAAAAGGTGCGGGGTGAAAAAGAAGAGACACAGCCCACAAAGTAGACCACTTCCGCCTTATCCTTTAGAAATTGCTCCGGCTCTGCCCCCGGAAGCTGCTTTACCCAGTCAGCCCGCCCTTCATTGGTATCAAAGGTCACATTATGGCCTTCTGCTATACGTTTTTTTAACATATCCAGAACTTCCGGATAACGGTGGCTGTCCACCAGGTCCAGCCGGGCTGCTTTAAATATTTCCTTTAAATCTACCCCGCTGGGGCATTCATTGGCACAATAATTACACAGGGTACAGGTATAAATCTTTTTTGAAATTTTATCCGTATAGCCAATAGTCCCTTTTTCTACCGCTTCCAATAAGCTTAATTTCCCCCGGGGAGTAACACTTTCATCCAAAGTCTGCTTGTAAATAGGACAAACTGCCAGACAGTTGCCGCACCTGCTGCAGTTAAACAGGGCGTCGGACAGGTTAGCTATATTTATTTTTGATTCTTTTTTTACCATATCCTTACCTTATGTTTATAGGTTAACTGTCAAAATACATTTTGCCTGGATTCAAGATATTATCAGGGTCAAACGCTTTTTTAACCCTTTTCATCAGGCCGAAAACATCATCGCTTATTTCCATCTTAAGGTACTTGGCTTTGCTGATGCCGATGCCATGCTCACCGGACAGGGTCCCTCCCAGGGCAATAGTGGCTTCAAATATCTCTTCAATGACCTTTTCCACTTTTTCCTGCTCCTCCGGTATCCTCAGATCGGTAAGCAGGGTGGGATGCAGGTTTCCATCCCCGGCATGGCCAAAAGTGCCAATCATCATATCATATTTCTGGGCTATGGCATTAACTGCCTCTACCAGTTCCACTATCCTGCTGCGGGGAATGGTGGCATCTTCCAATATAGTAGATGGTTTAACCCTGGCCAGCGAAGACAAGGCCGCCCTGCGCGCCGCCCATATGGTATCCCTTTCCTGGGCCGATGTAGCTACCTGGCAGGATGATGCATTATTTTTCTGGCAGACCTTCTTTACCGTTTCTGCTTCCGCTTCCACCGCTCCCTGCTGCCCGTCTACCTCTATCAGCAGCATGGCCCCTATACTCCTGTCCAGGCCTATGCCCAGATAGTCTTCAATGGCATTTATGGTCACATTATCCACAATTTCCAAGGTGGCGGTGATAATTCCCTCCGCCACTATATCCCTTACTGTCTGGGCCGCATCAGTAAGCTGGCCAAACAAAGCCAGCAGGCTGGCCCTGGCCGGAGGTACCGGAAGCAGTTTTAAGGTAGCCCTGGTAACAATACCCAAGGTACCTTCTGAACCAACTATAAGGTCCTTTAAATTATAGCCGGTCACCCCTTTGACCGTCCTGGTTCCCAGGTTAACTATCTCCCCGGTAGGAAGCACCACTTCCATGCTGCTGACATAATCCTTGGTTACCCCATACTTCAGGCCTCTCAGCCCCCCGGCATTTTCAGCAATATTTCCTCCAATGGTAGAGCAATTCATACTCCCCGGATCGGGAGGATAAAAAAGATTATACTTTCTGGCAGCCAGGTCGACCTCTTCAGTAATGGCCCCTGCCTCTGCCTCTATTAGCAGGTCCACCGGGTTGACCTCAAAAATACGGTTCATGTTAACCGTGGCCAGTATCAGTCCCCCTTTTACCGGCAGGCAGCCGCCGCTTAACCCGGTAGCTGCTCCCCGGGGAGTAACCGGGATGCCCTCCTGGTAGGCCAGCTTCATTACCTGGCTGACCTGTTTTGCATTCTGGGGTCTTACCACCGCCTCCGGAAGGTACTCCAGGCGGGTGGAATCATAGCTAAAAGCAATCATATCCTCCGGATCAGTAAACACAAAATCCTGGCCGACAATTTCCTGTAATTGTTGCAGATACTTTTTTTTCATGTTATTTACCTGTTATTGTTGATAAAAAAAGTATTGGGTAGGTGGCGATGGGAAACTATTTTTTTAGAAATGGCATAACATAAGGCCCTTCTGGAATTACGGTAACTTTTGCATCTTTCCCATACCGGGCAAACCCAATATCTAAAGCTTCCGAAACCGAATTAACCAATTTAAGGGTATCTTCAGGTATACCCTGGCCGCAGTCCGTCAGGCAATGGCTGTACAAATATATCTCCGCTTTTTTCCTGGCCTTTGCCAGCTCTTCCAGCTCCCACTGGTCTATTTTAAAATAGTCGGTATTGCAGATCCTGTCCATGAACCGGCCTAAATCCTTTTCTGATTTTAGGAGCTGTGTAAATTCCTGGCTGCCTATTTCCTGGATGCACTGGGCAGCAATAATTATCATGCCGTCCTGTTTTACCGCAGGCAGGCAGCCTACCATGCCTTTTACAGCCTGATAGACATTTACATCCAGGGGCAGGCCGCCTCCGGTAGTAATAACTATATCTGCCTCCTGGCTAATTTCTGCCCTGCTGGACTTAAGGCAGAACTCTGCCCCCTGCCGGTGGGCCGTTACCAGGTCACCGCAGAATATGCCGGTAACCTGCTTTTCCTTGTTAATAGTCACATTTACTATAAAATCTACCCCTGCTTTCTTTGCTATTTCAGTAGCCTCTTCATGGAAGGGATTGCCGTCCAGCACCCCGGTGGTGGAATGGCTGGACTCCAGTATGGCCGGGCCATGAAAGTATTTAAACATATCCATATAGCTAATGCCGGGGCATATGGATTTTCTTCCTCCAGAAAAACCGGCCATAAAATGGGGTTCGATCAAGCCGGTTAAAATTTTAAAGTCAGCTTTTAGGTAATTCTTATTTAAAATGACGGGAGTGCCCTGGGAAGTCTGCCCAATATCCTGGCAAGACTGACGGTCCCGGGCATCATGATTTATAATGCGGTAGGTTTCAGCTATGTTTTTGCCTACCAGCTGTTCTAACTCTTTACCTACATTGGGCCGGTGCAGCCCGGTAGCAATGAGTATGGTAATGTTTTCCCGGGCTATGCCATAGCTTTCCAGCTCCGCCAGAAGCACCTCTAAAATCAACCGGGTAGGCACTGCCCTGGTGGAATCTGAAATAATGATACAAACATCTTTTTTGCCTGCCACCAGTTTCTCCAGCGGCTGGCTGTCAATGGGGTTTTTAATACTTTCAGCGATTTTCTGCTCAGGATGGTCCACCGGTTTAGTGGGCCTGGTTTCCAGCACATACAGCAGGTTCCTTTCCGGAACCTCTACCTCTAGTTTGGTATTGCCGTAATCTAGTTTTATTCCCATAATTTACATTATTGCCCTATACAAATCCTTATGTGGTGATGCTATTACCCTGTAATCTACTAAAAAATCTTTTTCCCGGGCATAAGATATGGCTGCCGAAATTGATTCATTAACTGAAGATACATCACCATTGATTATGACCATATTTTTGCCGCCAATAGCCCTGGCGATCCTTATCTCTACCAGGTCTACCGATGTAGCTTTAACCGCAGCATCCGCAGCCACGATAATAGAAGGCGAAGTAAGGGTTTCTACCACGCCTATGGACTTCCATTCCTTTACCTCCGAAGCCTGGTTGATAGCAGAAAACAGCTCGGGGTAAACATTGGATACAGCCCCATAATCTATGATAAAGTTTTCATTTTCATCTACTACTACCTGCAGGGAATTGGATACAGCGCTAACGCTGCCCGCAAATACAATATAATATTTTCCCGGACAGATGGTTTTAGCATCCAATATCCTTACATCTGAGGCCTTGACCAGAGTATCTATGGCCCCAATTCCAATAGCAATACTGCGAAACTCTACAATTCCAATAGACTTTTCCATTAATCTAATTCCGCCCTATCTATTTTTTGTTTTTCTTCTTTCCGCCGCTTACCTTGGCCGGTTTTTCCTGTTTACGGCTTCGTGACCGGGGAAAAGTGCCCTTGCCGTCACGAACCATCTTGCCCGATATAATTTTTTCCAAATCAGGATGAGGCCTGGGTATTATATGTACACTTATGATTTCTCCAATCCTCTTGGCTGCTGCTGAGCCTGAGTCCAAAGCAGCCTTAACTGCGCCTACATCGCCGGATATGATTACGGCAGCATAACCGCTGCCTACATAAGCCTTGGATATAAGCTTAACATTGGCCGCCTTTACCATAGCATCTGCAGCTTCGGTGGCCCCCACCAGTCCCCTGGTTTCAATAAGTCCTATTGCTTCCCCGTTCATCGGTTAAAATCTCCTTTCAAAGCCCTATTTCACAAAGTTCATAGAGCGGTACATAGTTATTTTTCGCTGCCTGGTGAAAGTCCTGGGGGTGGTATGCCCTTCCCCGGTAGCACCAGCCAGGGTCCAGGATGTTCCGCCTGTGGCCAGGGTTCCGGCGCTTCTTTGAGAAGCCCCGTTGACAATAAAATTAGTAGTGCCGATCTTCTGGCCATAATAGGTTATACGGCTCAGGTCTTTGGAATGGACCATAGCGGTATGCCTGAAACCATGCTCTACTTCACAGGCCATATCTACTGCCTGCTCAAAGGTATCTGCAATCAATATGGGCACTATGGGCATAAGCTGCTCATGCTGTACCAGCGGATGGGAAATGGAATCTGCCACAAACACCGCCAGCTTAACCGAGTTGTCCACATTGATGCCTGCCTGCTGCAGGATTACCGGGCAATCCTTGCCCATCAATGGTTTAACTATCTCTCCATCTTTTACTACCAGACCGGTTACCTTGGCAGCCTGATCCGGGTTTAGTACCACTGTCTTGTTTTTAGCAATGGCAGAAAGGAACCTGTCAGCCACGCTTCTCAGTACAATAATTACCTTCTCGTCATTACACAATATATTGTTGTCAAAAGCAGCTCCAAAGGCGATTTCGCTGGCTGCCAGTTCGATATCTGCGGTATCGTCTACCACTGCCGGCGGATTGCCGGGTCCGGCGCCAATAGCCTTCTTGCCGCTCTTCATAGCCATATCCACTATCTGGGGCCCCCCGGTAGCACAAATTAAATTTATATCCGGGCTTTTAAACACGGCAGCTGCATTCTGCATCTTGGCTTCCCTGGTAGCGGTAATAAGGTTGGGAGGCCCGCCGGCATCCACTATAGCCTTATGAACTACCTTAAAGGATTCCAGGGTACACTTATTAGCTGCCGGATGAGGCAGGAATACCACTGAGTTTCCTGCGGAAACCATGATTATAGTATTATTGATAACCATGGGAGTAGGGTTGGTCATAGGAGTTATAGCCCCTATCACTCCCCATGGAGCCATCTCGAAAGTCTGGGTTCCGTCATCACTGCTAAAAGTGGTAACTTCCAGCTCTTCGGGACCCACTGTCCAATCGATAGCCACTCTTACCTTTTCTTTTTTATCCTCAAAGTTGCCCATCTTGGTTTCATCTACACTTAACCTGGCAAAGTTTTCTATATGCTTTCTGCATTCCCTGCGGATTGAATCCACTATCTTGTAGCGGATATCTTTACCCATAGCGGATAGTTGCTGTTGAGCTACTTTTGCTGCCTTTATGGCATCCTCAATATTATCAAACAAACCATCAGCAGAGGTAACCACAGATGAAGCCTTAAGGCTGGTAGAATTTTGGCTAACCGAAAGGTTATCCACCACACTTCTTACTATTCTCTCTACGGTTTTTTCATCTATAGCCACATCTTACCCCCTGTAAATTTCATTACTTTGTAAATCAATTGATCTTAATACCTCTTTCTTTTGCTTCGTCTCTAGCCAGCGGGGTTAATATAACATTGGGGCCCAAAGTTATGCCGGTATCCCTGTACTGGTCCAGGTCATCTGCAGTAATTACCAGTTTTCTGCCATTGCTGCTTTCAGGAGCCGATGGCACTTCTATTGTCTGGGCCTGGTCATTAGCAGAGCTTGAATTGATGCTTTTCAGTACATTGATATCAGTGATCTCTCCTGCATAACTGCCGTCAGGAATCTCCGGGGGAGTCCCATTGGCATTAGCCATCTGCGGCGCAATAGGGGCAATACAGGAAGCATCAACTACTTCTACCAAGCTGCCGTTAACAATATCAGCCGCATTGGCATCATCAGTATCCACATGCATCTCAGTTTTAAAATCAGGAGCAACCCTTACCTGCACATTATTAAAGGTAAGGCCTTTTGGCCCGGGTACCCTTACATCAACTTCATCATTGTCTTTTAGGCCAAAGTAGTTGGCATCCTCGGTACACATATGTATGTGACGGTTTGCCCTTATGACCCCTTCTTTTAGATAAACCACGCCTTTAGGTCCCACAATCACCGCGGAGGAAGTGCCCTCCAGCTTGCCGCTGGGCTTAACCGGGGCGTCTACCCCCAATATGATGCAGTCAGTTTTAGCCAACTCCACCTGTGACCTGTCCCTTAAAGGCCCCAGGATCCTCACATTCTGCAGGGCATTAAGTTTAGGTCCTACCACTGTGACTGTTTCTTTGGCTGCAAATCCGGGGTTATAAAGTTCCCTTAAGGGAGTAAGCTTGTAGCCCTTGCCAAACAATGTATCCAAATCTTCCTGGCAAAGGTGGACATGCCTTACTGATACCCCGCATACTATTTTCCTGTTACCTGTTTTTACCTGTCCCATATCCTGGCTAGCAACCGCCTTCTGAGGTACTTTTGGCTCGGACTGCAGTTTTTCCATTACGCTAATAACCACATCCCGAATTAGTTTTTCGGTATCCACTTTAAAATACCTCTCTTTTATTTAACAATAAATAATTTTGGCTTATTCACTAGGTAAAATCAGGTCCAGATCCTGATGAGGTCTAGGAATAACGTGAACTGAGAGAAGTTCTCCTACCCTTTTTGCGGCAGCAGCACCAGCGTCAACAGCTGCCTTTACTGCGCCTACGTCGCCTTTAACTATAACTGTTACCAAGCCGCCGCCGATTCTTTCCTGGCCCATCAAGGTAACATTTGCAGCTTTAACCATTGCGTCAGCTGCTTCTACTGATCCTACTAGTCCTCTGGTTTCGATTAAACCAATTGCTTCTCCTGCCATTTTTGTTTCTCCTTTTTTATCTTATGGTTTACGAATTTATAATTATAAACAAAAATAAATATTTTAGTAGTGTTTATTTATTATTATCCAATATATTAGACACTATTTTAGTTATCAGCCTGGACAGCTCATCCTTGGTCATAGTGATGGTGTCCCCGCTTCTGCCAGCCCCGGTCTCCGGGCCCAGCTGCTCTGAATTTATCCTGCATCCTGCATAATGCTGGTCCATTCCCCATTCCTGCCTGAGCTTTAGCATCTTTTCCACATTTTCCTTATCTATTAAGTTAATCTGTCCCAACTGCCTGGCCACCAGGTAAATCTTGGCAAACAGCTCCATGCTCTCCATCCGGTAATAAGCCTGGTATACATCTGAGCCTATAGACAGAGCCCCATGGTTTTCCAGTAAAAAAGCATTATGATGGGGCAGGTACTCCCGGATATTATTAGGTATCTCTTCCGTGGAAGGGGTTCCATATTTGGTGAGAGGTATGGATCCCAAAGCTATAACCACTTCCGGAATAACACACTGGTCCAAAGCCATCCCTGCACAGGCAAAACCAGTAGCTGTAGGGGGATGGGCATGTACCACTGACCCCACATCCGGCCGGTTTTTATAAACATCCAGATGCATCTTGATTTCTGAAGAGGGCTCCAGCTCCCCTTCCAGCTTACGTCCTTCCCCATCTACCTTAATCAGCTGGTCGCTGGTAAGATAGCCCTTACTTCTTCCGGTAGGGGTGCATAGGTACAGGTTATTATCCATCTTAACCGATACATTGCCGTCATTGGCAGCTACCCAGCCCTGGGCATATACCCTATGGCAGATCTCTATAATGTCTTTCCTGTGCTCGCTCTCGCTTTTAGTCATTTAACTTCCTTTATTACATATAATTAACATCTACACATGGCTGACGTAAGCCACCTTAATACCTGGGGATCTGGATTAGCTATGACCTTCTGGCCGATTAAAGCTCCCTTTTCTGCCAGGTACTCTGAGGCCACCCTTACTGCTTCCTGCACTGCAGCCAGCTGGCCGGTTATTACAAAAAAGCTGTTAACCCCGCATCCCCGGGCCAGCCTGAAATCCATAAACTCCACTTCCGCCGTGTCCACTGTAATATCTGCAGCATTGATAAGATAAGCCATCTGCATTGATTCCACTATCCCTATCGCTCCCAGCACCGCCGGGCTGATCTTACCGCTTATGGCCCCTATGACCTTGGCATCTATACCCCCTATAATCTCGGTGCTGTACAGATGCTTGCCCCCCATATTTACCGCTACCTCCACAGAAGTATCCAGGGCATCCATCTCTCCCTCTACCAGGGTAAGGTATTTCCCCGGACAAAGGGAAGTGGCTACCAGCAGGTTAACCTGGGAAGCCTTTATCAGGCTGTCGGTAACCTCTACGCCCCTGGCTATGCTTTTAAACTCCATTACTGCTATATTTCCGATATTGTCTTTCATTATCCTTTACCTATCTCCACATAATCAGAAGTTATGTTTAGCACTTTTCCGCTGATGGAGCTGTGGATCCTGGCTCCCAGTTTACCTTGGGGTATATCTGCTACCAGGCCGCCTTCCGGTACCAAATCGCCCACTTTCACCACTGGAGATGAAGGCGCTCCTACGTGCTGGCTGAAATAAAGCTTGACTTGTTCCACCTTCCCGGTAAAATCTACCAGCTCAGTTTCAGGATAATGGTCTATTTCCAGCCTTTGCCTAAGCCTGCTTACCGGAATCTTGCGGTAAGCCTTAAATTCATTGGCTTCTAAATCCTTCCTCTGGTGAGGATTCTTGATCCCCCTCTTGGCCAGCTCCACTTTAAGATGGTTGAAAATAGCCCGGGGAGAAAGGTCCACTATGCAGGCATACAGTTCACACAAGCCGCAGTCGCAGCATAAATAGGCATAATCGAAATTTTCTATATCCTGTTCATTTAGCTCTCCCTTGTACAGCCTCTTCATCATCTCATCAGGGAAAAGATCATGCCCTAACAGGTAGCGGGGGCATAGGTCAGTGCACATCCTGCAGCTAAGGCAGGCTGCCTGGCCCCTTTTGATCTGGCCTGAGGCTGACCTATTTTTCTGTACAGTCACTATATTGTCTGCAGGCAGCACCATTATGGACTTGGTGGTTTTCTTTACTGCATAACTGTCCTGGTCAATCAGCTTGCCCATCATGGGACCTCCGTCATAGACGGCGTATTCATCCGCAGTTATGCCTCCCACATAATCCAATAATAGTTTGACCGGGGTGCCTACCGGCACCTTTATGGTGGTTGGATTGGCAACTTCCCCGTTTAAGGTAACATATTTCTGGGTAACCTTGATTCCCTTGACCGCCTGGGCCACATTAAGCAGGGTTTCCACATTTATAACTACACAACCCACCATCAGGGGAATGCCCCCTTCCGGGACAATCCTGCCCGTAGCTTCATACACCATAGTCTGCTCATCACCTGCCGGGTAGAAATTCCCCATCTTGCAAAGCTCAAAATCAAAGCCCTTTTTCTGGTAGCTTTCGATGGCAGCAATAGCTTTTTTGTATTTGGCTTTCAGGGCAATGATTACCCTTTTAGCGCCAGTAAGGTTAGCAGCAATTTTTAACCCTTCCAGCACTGTAGCAAATTCCTTTTCCAGCAACTGTTTGTCCACATCGATTAACGGCTCGCATTCAGCCGCGTTTACTATAAGGTTTTCAATTTTGGCATCCAGTTTTACATGAGTGGGAAAACCTGCGCCTCCGGCACCAACTACGCCGGCATCCTTGATACTATCAATTTCTTTACTTGCCATATTACTCCAAATCTATTTTGTCAACTTTTGCCACTATGGCAGCATCGACATTTTTTTTACGGGTAATTTCAGTTCTTTTTGCCGTACTGCCCGTCACAATTAATCCAATTTCCCCCTCACCCAGGCCTACGGTGTCTACCGCCACAAAATATTCCGGCCTGCGGCTCAAATCTGTTTCCAGGCACTGTACCAGAAGTATCTTAAAACCTTCCAGGGTAGGGTCCTTTATAGTGGACGTAACTTTTCCTATTACTTTTACCAATCTCATAACTATTCATCCGTTAATCACTTTGCCACCCTCAAGGTCAATACTGTCTACCAGCCCTACTATGCAGCCCCTTATGGGTATACTCCTGATACCCATAACCTTGCAGATAGTAACCCCGTTTTCAATCCAGTAGACCAGGCTTCCTGAAGCAGCATTAAGGTAATCAGCCACAATTATCTTCCTGCCCCGGGTCCTGCCGTCAGGATCCAATGGCTCCAGCACCAAAAGCTTTATTCCCTGCAGCCTTTCGTGCTTACTTGTGGACACTACATTGCCTATTACCTTACCCAGCCTCATCTTAAAATATTACCTCTATTTGGTGTTGTTTAAAAAGATCAATATAACCAGCCTGTGGTTTCTTGTCTGTAATTATAGTATTAATGTCAGCCATTAGGCAAACCCTATTTAACGTGACCTTGCCAAATTTAGAGCTGTCCATAAGCAATACGGCCCTTGCCGAATTTTTAATTATAGAACGCTTTATAAAAATATTGTAGGGGTTGGGTTCAGTTACCCCTGCATCCAAAGATATGCCGGCGGCAGATATAAAGCAAAAGTCTAAATTTATGTCTTTCAGCAAGCCTGCTGCCAGAACCCCGTAAAAACTATTGGTCAGCATGTTGAGCTCGCCCCCGGTAGAAACCACCTTGATTTCAGGATTACCCTTAAGCTCATTTATGATTTCCAGCCCGTTGGTAATCACAGTTATATCGGGAATACCTTTAAGCCTGCGGGCCAGGGCCAGGCAAGTAGTAGAGCCATCTAAAAAAAGGCTGTCTCCCTTGCTAACCAAAGCAGTAGCCTTGGCCGCTATAATATCTTTTTCAGCAGTATGTATCCTGTCCCGGAATTTGCTGGGAATCTCATGGGAGGAATCATTTAGGGCCAGGGCTCCCCCGTATACCCTTTTTAATACCCCTTCTTTTTCCAAAACCGCCAGGTCCCTTAATACCGTCATTTCCGAAACATTGAACATGTCTGAAAGTTCGGAGGTCTTGATGCGGCCGTCCTTGTTTATAATCTTGGCGATTTCCAACTTTCTTTCTGCTGAAAGCATATCCAAATCCAGTTATGTTATTTGTTATTAGTTTATGTTTATTTCTGTGGTTTGTCAATTTCCATTTAGCAGGGCAATATCTCTTTCCACCCCCGTACAAAGCGCATATATGCGGTATTTATATCAAATTTTCAGTTGATTTATTTTAACTGGGCAATAGTATAAAATTAAAATACAATCATTAGATTGTATATAAAATTTTTGCCGCAGCAGTAGAAGGAGGCCGCAAATGAAGGATAAAGAGACTAGAAAAAAGTCACAGGAAATAGGCATAAGTGGCCTAAACAGCATCAGCAACCTGGAAGCCAATATCATGAAAATCATATGGGAACGAAAAAAGGCCACGGTAAGGGAAGTTCATGAACTGATGCTAAGAAAGGAAATAGAGAAAAAGAAAGATAGTTTTATACCTTACACCACGGTTATGTCTACCATGAATACTTTAGCTGAAAAGAAACTTCTAAACCAGGATAGGGCTGCAAAAACTTATATCTATTCCCCGGCAGTGACTAAAACCGAACTGGCAAAAAGCATTTTCCAGACAGTGGCAGACAAGATTCTGGCTGGAACCAATCAGCAAAACAGGGTAAACAAGTTTATAAGCAGCATGCAATAGCCTTTATTGCCCTATCTTGATACTGTCCACCTTGGCTACTATGACCGAATCAATGCTTTTTTCCCTGGTCCGTTCAGTCATGCGCGCCGAACTACCGTTAACCACCAGCACCCTTTCTCCGATGCCTACCCCTACCAGATCCACTGCTACCACGAAGGGGTCCAGCAGTTTGCCTTCCAGGTCTACTGCCTTTACCACCATTAGTTTTTTGCCTTCCAGGCTGCTGTCTTTCTGGGTGCATACTACATTACCTATCACTTGGCCTAAAACCATAATTATCCGTCACTCCCTGTTAATATTAACCTTGTCTATCAAAGCTACTATGGTAGCGTCAGTAGGCACATCCTCCTGGTCAAAAGCCCAGGTAGCTTCAGATCCGTCCTCATAGCCTACGATATCCCCTATGCCTGCAGAAGTGGCATCCAGGGCTACCAGGAATGTTCCCTGTTCCTCTCCCGTCTCCAGGTCAATGGGCTGGATAACCTGTATTTTTTTTCCTTCCAGTCCCTGGTGCTTAATGGTAGCCACCACATTGCCTATAACTTTAGCATAATACAATTGACATCATCTCCAGATAAGATAATAGCACAACCGCTAATTTTGACCAACCGCCAACTTAGCCGCCTTCAAAGTGTTTTTTAGCAGCATGGCTATAGTCATGGGCCCCACTCCGCCCGGCACCGGAGTTATGAAACCTGCTTTGGGCTCTACCCTTATAAAATCCACATCCCCTATAAGGGTGGTGCCTTTCTTTTCGAAATCCTCTCTTCTCCATTCCAAAAGCTCAGGGCCGGCCTGGGCTGCTTCTATCCTGTTTATGCCTACATCTATAACTGCTGCTCCCGGCTTTACCATTTCCTCCTTGATCAGGTAGGGGACCCCTGCCGCTACTATCAATATATCCGCATCCCTGGTATGAGCCGCCAGGTCCTTGGTCTCTATATGGCATACAGTTACTGTAGCCCATTCATTTAACAGCAGTAAAGCAGTGGGTTTTCCCACATTTTCGCTATGGCCCACCATGGTGGCATTCTTTCCCTTGATAATTATATCCTCCCTTTTTAGCAGCTCTATTATGCCGGCAGGAGTAGCCGGCAGGAGGCAATCCTGCTGTGCTACCAGCTTGCCCATATTGAAAGGGTGGAATCCATCCACATCTTTTCCGGGATCTATGGCTATCAGTACCTGGCTGGTATCCACCTGTTGCGGCAAAGGCAGCTGCACCAGTATGCCGTGTATATCATCCCTGCGGTTAAGTTTGTTTATCTGGGCTAAAATATCAGGGGTATTAACCGTACTGGGCATATTTATGGTCTCTGATTTTATGCCCACCTGGCGGCAGCCTTTCTCCTTATTAGCCACATATACCTTGGAGGCGGGGTTATCCCCCACCAGTATCACTGCCAGTCCCGGAACTATCCCCTTTTCCTGTTTTATCCGGCTAACTTCAATTTCTACTTCCTGTTTTATCTGGGCAGATATATTTGCCCCATTTATTAGCTTAGCTATATTGATCACCCCTCAGTGTTGCGAAGTTTATAAAGTTTTTTAAAACAAGCCTACAATATTACCGTCCTGGTCCAGATCCACCCTGGTTCCTGCCGGAACTTTGGGGAGCCCGGGCATGGTCCTCATCTCTCCCAGCAGGGGATACAAAAATCCTGCCCCTGCCGAAACCCTTATATCCCTGATAGGCACCCTGAACCCGGTAGGCCTTCCCTTTAAATTTGGGTCATGGCTTAAAGAAAGGTGGGTTTTGGCCATACATATGGGAAGATGGGCAAAACCCTGCCTGGTATAGGTCTCCAACTTTTTCCGGGCTTCCGGCAAGAAATCTACCCCATCCGCCCCGTAAATCCTGGTAGCTATGGTCTCAATCTTTTGCTCAATCGGCCAGTCCAGGGGATACAGGTAACCAAACTCTGATTTCTTTTCCGCCGCTTTTACTACTGCTTCCGCCAGCCCTGTGCCCCCGGCTCCGCCTTCCAGCCACACCCGGCTGACTACCGCATCCTCGGCTCCGGCTGCTGCTGCTTTTTCCCTGATGGTTTCTATCTCCTGGGAAGTATCGGTATCAAAATGGTTAATGGCCACTACCACCGGCACCCCATGCAGTTTGACGTTTTCTATCATCTTTTCCAAATTCTGGCAGCCCTTGGCAACCGCCTCCACATTAGGGGTTTCCATAAGCTGCCGGTCTACCCCCTGGCCGGGTATAAATTCAAAGCCGCCCCCATGCATCTTAAGCGCCCTTACCGTGGCCACAATTACTGCCGCATCAGGCTTAAGCCCAGAATACCTGCACTTTATATTAAAGAATTTCTCTGCCCCGATGTCCGCTCCAAACCCGCTTTCGGTAACCACATAGTCTCCCAGCTTTATAGCCAGCTGATCAGCCAAAATAGAACTGTTTCCATGGGCTATATTGGCAAAAGGACCGGTATGTACAAAGCAGGGGGTATGCTCAATGGTCTGCACCAGGTTGGGTTTTATGGCATCTTTTAACAGTACAGCCATAGCTCCCGCGCATTTTAGGTCTTCTGCAGTAACCGGACGGCCGTCATAGGTGGAGCCTATAGTCATCTTGCCCAATTTTTCCCTCAAATCCTTAAGGCTGGTGGTTAAAGCCAAGATAGCCATTACTTCACTGGCAACAGTGATATCATAACCGGTTTCCCGGGGTATGCCGTTTAAAGGTCCCCCCAGCCCCACCACTATATTGCGCAGGGCCCTGTCACTTACATCCACTACCCGGTTTAAGGTTATGCTGAAAGGATCAATATTAAGGTCATTGCCCTTCATCAGGTGGGTATCCAGAAAAGCAGCCAGCAGGTTATGGGCAATTCCCACCGCATGGATATCCCCGGTAAGGTGCAGGTTAAAATCTTCCATGGGCAGCACCTGTGAATATCCGCCCCCTGCTGCTCCCCCCTTGATCCCAAATACCGGACCCAGTGAAGGCTGCCTGATACAGGTAATGGTCTTTTTCCCTATTTGGTTTAAGGCCATGCTAAGCCCTATGGTAGTTACTGTCTTGCCCTCTCCCAGGGGAGTGGGGGTAATAGCGGTTATGTCTATGTACTTTCCATCAGGCCGGTCTTTTAAGCTTTCCAAGGCAGACAGGTTTACCTTAGCCTTGTAATTTCCATAAAGCTCCAAATATTTTTCATCCAGCCCTACCGAATCGGCAATTTGGTAAATATGCTTCATGTCCGCAGCCTGAGCTATTTCTATATCGCTCTTCAAACCGGCTCCTTTCTTAAGTAGCAAAAGTTAAATTACGATGTGGCTTAAATTATATATAAATAAATAACCTGTTACAAACCAATTAAAAAATATTTAACTGCCGGACAAAGGCCATTCCATAAAAAAAGGGAAAGAGATAGAAATCTCCTTCCCTTTTAATTGTAAAATTATCTTAATATGAGCTATTTCTCTGTGGCCTGCAGGCTTAGATGGACCTCTCCATCGGAATCCATGATAAACACATTAACATTATAGTTATCGTTATCGGCAATAATCGTGGAAGTGGTGCCTTCTTCATCTTCATAGGTCTGCTGGCTGGTAATATTCCAGCCGGACATCTCCTGTTTATACCATTCAAACAGTTCAGTGCCGGATCCGCCCTGGTACTGGCCTAATATGCTAAACTGCTGCTGGCCGCCTTCCTGGCCGGAAGCGCTGGTAATAATATTTAAATCGGAAGGAACGGGGATCTGGCTGGGAAAATCATCAGGGATACTTAAATTTTCCCCGGAACTAATAGTGGTTTCGCCATCTTCAGTAGTAATGGTAGCTCCTTCATCATCAGAGCTGATACTGAATTGCTCACCGTCTTCTCCGGTAATATTTACCTCCCCGCTGCTTAAATCCACATCTATATCCTGGCCTTCAGAAGCAGCTGCACTCTCAATTATTTTCTCCGTTATTTTTTCAGCGGCACAACTACAACCTGTAAACAAGAAGGCAGCTAGTAGCATGGCTGCCGAAATAGCTATGATTTTCTTCATTTTTGCTCCTTTGACCATTATTATTTATGGGCTACAGCCTCAAAAGTAATATAATTTTTTTTAAGGAAAAATACAACCAGCAAAAAACAATTAGCCCTTGCTTCCGGAATCAATCTGGTAAAAACTCATAAAGGCATCATCTGGAATTTCTACCCGGCCAATTTTTTTAAGCCTCTTTTTGCCTTCCTTCTGCTTTTCCAAAACCTTTCTCTTCCTGGTAATATCTCCCCCGTAAAGGCCGGAGGTGACATCCTTCCGGTAAGGCGCTATTCTCTCCTTGGCTATGATCCTCTTGCCGATGGCCGCCTGTATAGCCACTTCAAAATTCTGCCGGGGTATTATTTTTCTTAATTTTTGGGCCAGCTCCCGGCCTAAATAATAAGCTTTATCCCGGTGTATGATAGTAGAAAGCTCATCAATCATATCACCAGCAATAAGCATGTCCATCTTGACCAGGTCTGAAGCCCGGTAATCCAAAAGCTCGTAATCCAGAGAGGCAAAACCGCTAGTGACTGATTTTAGCAGATTAAAGAAATCTACAATAATCTCTGATAAAGGCATCCTGTATTTAATCTCTACCCTTTCCATGGAAAGATACTGCATATCCACAAACTCCCCCCGCTTGCCGTTACAAAGCTTCATTACTTCCCCGATATAGTCCTTGGGGGTTATAACCGTAGCATTTACATAAGGCTCCTTGATGTTTTCAATCTTATCCAGGGCAGGGAAATCCGAAGGCCTGGTAACCTCTACTTCCTGGCCATCAGTAAGCACCACCATATAGGCAACATTGGGGGAAGTGGTAATCAAGCGCAGGCCGTATTCCCTTTCCAGCCGTTCCTTGATTATTTCCATATGGAGAAGCCCCAAAAAACCGCAGCGGAACCCGAACCCCAGGGCCTGTGAGGATTCAGGCATAAAATCCAGGGAGGAATCATTTAAGGCCAGCTTGTTTAAGGCATCCCTTAAATCTTCATAGTCTCCCCCTTCTATGGGAAAAAGGCCGCAGTATACCATGGGCTTGGGTTTCTTGTATCCAGGCAGGCTCCTGGCTGCCGGCTTCTGGCTGTCAGTTATGGTATCGCCCACCGTTATATGTTCCACTTCCTTAATACCGGTAATGACATAGCCTACCTCTCCGGGACCCAGGGATGCCTTGGCTATCATCTTGGGGGCCAACAGGCCCACTTCTTCTACCTCGGTGGTAATTTTTTCTCCCATAAACCTTACCTTTATCCCCTTGGCAATGCTTCCGTTTACCACCCTGATTAAGGCTACAACCCCCCGGTATATATTATATTTGGAATCAAAGATGAGGGCCTGCAGCGGCTCATCCATGCTCCCTCCGGGAGCTGGAACCCTTTCTACTATGGCTTCCAGTATCTTGTGAACTCCCTCGCCGGTTTTAGCGCTTACCCTGATGATGTCTTCACGGCTTACCCCTAAAATCTTGGATAGCTCTTCTTCCACCTCTTCTACCCGGGCACTTTTTAAATCGATCTTGTTTACCACCGGAATTATTTCCAGCTCATTATCCAAAGCCAGGTATATATTGGCCAGGGTCTGGGCCTGTATGCCCTGGGTGGCATCCACTAGAAGTATGGCCCCTTCGCAGGCAGCCAGGCTCCGGGAAACCTCATAGCTGAAATCCACATGCCCCGGGGTATCAATCAGGTTAAGGGTATAGGTATTGCCGTCTACGCGGCTGTGGTACAGAACCCTTACCGCATGGGACTTAATGGTAATACCCCTTTCCCTTTCCAGGTCCATATCATCCAGGTATTGATCCAGCATATCCCGGGCACTTACCGTATCAGTAACTTCCAATATCCGGTCCGCCAAAGTGGACTTGCCGTGATCGATATGGGCGATTATGGAAAAATTCCTTATAAGCCTGTTCTCAGTCATCTACCTCTTAAAACCCCTGTCCTTGAATTTTTTAAACAAATTTATGGCAAATTTAATTTCATCCATTTTAAACCAGTAAGTTAAAGCTATATATATTACCGCGGCTGCCGCTATAGTCAACCCCAGGCTGATGATAAGGGGCACCAGCCCTTGGTAGGCATAGCTTTCCAGCAGTTTCCATATGCCGTATACGCATAAAGCCATAACCGCGGAAGCCAACATCATTTTACCATAGGAGACGGCAATCCTTTTACCTCCCAGGTTACCTACCTTTTTGCGCAGTATTACCAGCAGCGCTACGGTGTTAAATGCCGCTACCAGGGAAGTAGACAAGGCCAAGCCTCCTACATCCATAAACCTTATAAGCAGCCAGTCCAAACCGAAATTAACCACAATAGACACCGCCGCCACCTTTAAAGGGGTTTTGACATTCTTGAAAGCATAAAAAACCCGGTTCAGTATCATCAAAAGCCCAAACCATACCAGGCCCAGGCTGTGAAATACCAGAATATAGGCCACTGTCCGGGTATCCTGGGCTGAAAAATTGTAATGTTCAAACAATACCTTGATTATGGGGGAGCTTAACATGACCAGGCCTACCGTGGCCGGAAGCATAATATAACCTATCTCCCTTACCCCCAGGGAAAAACTCTCTTTTAATCCCTTCCTGTCATCTGCTGCTGCCTGCCTGGAAAAAAGAGGATAGAGCACAGTTATAACTGCTACTGAAAACACCCCCAGAGGCAGATTGGCTACCCTCCAGGACAAGGTAAGGGCGGTAGTATTTCCGGCCCCCAAACCCAGGGCAAAGAAATTATCGACGCTGTTATTAAGCTGTACCGCTCCCAGGCTCAGCAATATGGGCAGCATCAGGGAAAATATTTCTTTTACTGCCTCATGTTTAAAATCAATACGAAAACTGTATTTCAGGCCCGAAACCTTAAGCTGGGGCAGCTGCACCAGAAGATGTAGAACCGAGCCAACCATCACTCCTATGGCCATGGAGATGATGCCGGTATGCCTGGCTAAAAGGATTACAGCTACAATAGTGGCTACATTCATCACCATTGGGGCCAGGGAAGGCACCGTAAACAGGTTATGTGAATTCAGTATGCCGGTTACCAGCCCGGAAAGGCCCAGCGATAGCAAAGAAAAAATCATTATCCTGCTCATCACCACAAACTTGCCTATATCCATCTGGTTGTCTGCAATATTAGAAAGCAGTACCCCGATCTGGGGGGAAAATATAAATATAAATACCGATATTACTATAAAGGCGACAATCATAATATTAGTCACTGAACTTACAAAGCCCTGCAGCTCCTTCCTTTTGGAAGAAGCCAGATAAGAAGAGTATATGGGTATAAATGCAGCAATAATTAAAGACTCTGCGAACAAGACCTTAAACAGGTTGGGTATAAAATGGGCCCAGGTAAAAGCATCGGTGTCATAACTTATGCCAAAATATCCAGCCAGAATCTGGTCCCTTACCAGTCCGCTTACCTTGGACAGCAAAATGGCCAGTATTACTATAACCGTAGCATTAAATATCCTTTTACGGGACAAGAAACTGTCCTGCTGCATATAAATACCTCTTGATATAATGAAAAAAGAATTATATCATTTAAGTTCTTTTAATTATAATATTTTTCAATTTTAGTAAAAAGTGCTAAAATTGTGGTCCGTAACTGGAATTGAAAGGATAAGATAGGTTATGCCTAATATTAAATCACAGGAAAAAAGAGATAGACAGAATATAAAAAGCAGGACTAAAAACAGGGCCCTTAAGACCAAGATAAGAAATATTCAGAAAATCTTTTTGCAGGCAGTAGAGGAAAAAGATGTGGAAGCAGCCAAGAAAAACTTGAGCCTGCTGTATAAAGCTTTGGATAAAGCTGCAAAAAATAGCGCTGTACACGACAACTTTGTAGCTAATAAAAAGTCCCAGGCAGCTAAAAAAATGGCTTTGCTTAAGTCTTAGGCTTCCATAATTTCTATTATCATTTTAAACATATGATCGGCAGCTTTCTGCGTATCGCGGAAAACCCGGTCATATTTGTTTATGATGCCTAAAATCCTGGCCAGCTGCCCCGGACGGTAACCAGAAGCGAATTTTTTGTATTTGGCAATCACCCTGTTTTGCATATAGGTACTGGACCTGATATTTTCCCTTATATAGTCCTGTCCTTCCTGGTCCAGGTTATGGGCAAAATAAGCCATAGACTTAAACAAGCGGTGAAGCAGGGTAACCGAAGCCAGGGAAACCTTAACCATATCCTGGTTTAGCTGAACCATGGCATCCATGGCCTGCAGTGCTCCTGCCTTATCCCTTTTGCCTATAAAATCTACCAGGTCAAAAATCTGCATGTTATACACCCTGGTCACCAGCCGGCTAACTGCCGCCTGGTCAACTGTACTGTCCTGCTGGCCGCTGGCATAACAGTACAGCTTTTCGTATTCTCTTTTTAACGCATCCAGCCTGTATTCCACGCTTTCCAAAAAGCTTTCCAGGGCCCTGCCGCTAAACTTTATGCCGTCCAGCTCTGCTTTTTCCTTAAGCCAGCTTTTAGCGTTTTCTGCAGTAGGTTCCTTAATTTTTTTTATGGTACCATGGCTTCTGGCTGCTTTTAAGAATTGGGGGTTAAGCTTTTCTGTGGTAGAGGTCATAACCAAGAAATTCCCTCCGGAATCTAATTTGTCCAGCTCCGCTGCCAGGCCTTTGAGCAGGGAGGAGGGACAGTCCTGGAGGTTTTTTAAGACCAGTACCTTATTATCTGAGAAAAAGGAGGGGGTGGATAAAAATGTAACCATATCAGCCAGGTCCGTTGTTTCATAATTTTCATAAACCTTGTAGTCGGTATCCAGGTTTACCTTGCCTTTTATCCCCTTTTTAACCGCTGCCACCCTTTCTTCCAGTATGGAGCTGCTCCTGCTGATATAAAGGATAGCGGGCTTAGCTTTTTTGGCCATGTTTTTCCCTCTCTGTCAAATACAGGTATAATAATAACAATAAACAGGATAAAAGCACATAATAGATTACCACTGCCGCCAGGGGCAGGGAATCAATTTCAAACCACAGAAAACCAATCCCTGCCACCCGGGAGGCCATTTTTTCCATATAGCCCAACAGGGGTACCGCTGCTGCCAGAAATTTGGCTCCGGCCGGGGGCCAGATCAATATTGATGCCGAAGCCAAGAGTAAAACAGCCATAAGCAGGTAGAACACCGGCAGCACCCCTATATTGGACAGCAGACTGCCTAAAGAGGCCATGCCAAAGAAATAGGCATTCAAGGGCAAGGTAACCGCCAGTATGCAAACAGAAACATTCAAGATTTTAAATAAAAAAAACCTGGACCAAGGCAGCAGTTTTTCGGCCATAGGTACCATAAATATTATGGAACCTATGCATAAAAAAGATAACCAGAACCCTATATCCTTAAAAAATGAAGGCTTTAAAAGCAGCAAAAAAGCGTAGGCGCTAAAGTAGATTGCAGTTTTGCTGTAGGCTCTTTTCCAGGACCGGGCTAAAACTGAACAAGCCAGCATAAAGGTGGCCCTCATTAAACTGGCTTTAGGCCCCACTATGAAGTTAAAGGCAGCCAGCATTAATACCACCGGTACCCATTGCCACCTGCTTTTGGAACAAAAATAGGTAAAACCATAAGCCATAACTGAAATATGCATACCGGAAATAGCCAGTATGTGATAGATTCCCGCCTGCTCAAAATCCCGCAGCAGCCGGGAACCGAGGTTAGCCCGGTTTCCCAGCATAATTGCTTCCGCTAAAGCAGCATGCCGGTAGGAAAGGTACCGGTAATAAGTATTGGACAGGCAATGGTATGCCTTTTTTCTTAGGGTATAAATGCTGGCGGGAGCAGGGCGCAAATTTATCCTTTTTGCCACCCACCTATCCCCGTCAATTACCCCCTCCAGCTGTACATAATCGTCCCTGGCCAGCATGGTTTTATCAGCAGCTACCTCTATGTAACCTGCAGCAACCTTTTTACCCTCTATAAACAGCTGTCCGGTTTTCAGGCTAAACTGCTGGCGCGCCCCTTTTAGCTGGGGATGGCTGGCAATTCTGCCTTCCGCCTTAAAATTACCGCTTAACTCTGCCTTAAATACATCAGCATCAGCATTCACACCGTAACTTAGCCATCCCAGCAGCATGAATACAACCAGGCCAGCCGCCTTGAAGATTGCTGACCTCTTCTTCTGCCTTAACCAGGCCGAAACTGCCAATCCCGGTATCAGCATCAGCAGCAGCGGCAACAACACATAGGTTTTTAGATCCCACCGTCCGGCCAGCAGCAGCCCCATAGTAATTCCTGCTGCCCAGTAAGCCGGATAGCCTCCTATATGGATATTAAATCTTTTATGTCCTGAAATTTCTTATCCCCTATACCCGCTACTTTTTTCAGGTCTTCCACAGTATTAAAAGGGCCCTGCTGCTGGCGGTAATCCACAATTTTTTGGGCAGTGGCAGGGCCTATCCCCGGAAGGGTCTGCAGCAATTGGCTGGAGGCCGAATTAATACTGATAAGGCTGCTGCCCTGGCTCTGCCCAGCCGCCGGAATAAATATTTTTTCCTCATCAATCACTTTTCTGGCTAAATTTATGGCCTCTAAACCTGCATCTTTTCCCGGTCCCCCTGCCATAGCCAGCACATCTGATACCCTGGCCCCAGCTTCCACCTCATATACCCCGGCCCTTGCTACCTGGCCGCAGATATAAACGGTAACCATAGCGGTGCTTGCATCCTGGGGGTCACAGTAACTTTCCAGGATATTATCCTTGGTCTTTAGGTCTGCTTTCATCTTTAGGTATAAACCTGAAAACACGGCCAGCAAAACTACCAGAAAAGCAGCCACCATGAGGTAGAAATGCTTCTCCCGGCAATAGCGCAACCTGTCTAAAAATAGTTTTAACCTGTAGAACTTTTCCATTTTATGCATTTACATATTAGCATAATTGCCTAATATTAAAAATATTAATATGTTGATACCTGAAAAGAATATCATCATAATAACAGCTAGGAGGTACTTGTAATGCGTAAAATATTAATGCTGATAGAAGATTACTTTAGGGATGAAGAAGTTATTTATCCCTATTACCGTTTTATGGAGGCCGGTTTTGAAGTGGTTACGGTGGGCCCGGAAAAGGGAAAGGCCTATTATGGGAAATTTGGTTATCCCCATACTGCAGACCTGGCCCCGGAAGAGGCTGACTTAAACCAGGCGGCAGCAGTGATAATACCGGGCGGCAATGCTCCCGATAAGATGAGGATAAACCCAGGCCTGGTAAAACTGGTAAAAGATGCCTGCCGACAGGACAAGGTAGTTGCCGCTATCTGCCACGGGGGATGGATGCTGGTAGAAGCAGACATACTGAAAGGCAAAAAAGTAACCGGGTATATAGCCATAGCTACTGACCTAAGAAATGCGGGAGGGCGATATTTGGACCAGGAAGTGGTAGTAGACGGTAAAATGGTTACTTCCCGGAAACCGGCAGACCTGCCTGCTTTCTGTAAGGCTATACTAAAGCTGCTTTAGTCCAGGAAAACCTTTATTTAATCACCAGGTTAACCAGCTTATCCGGTATAACGATGGTCTTTACAATTTGTTTGCCGTCAATGAAACGCTTTACATTTTCTGAAGACAGGGCTTGGGCTTGAAGTTCATCCTGGCTGAGCCCCGCTTCCAGCTCCGCTTTATCCCTTACCTTGCCGTTAACCTGGAACACAATGGTAACCGTATCCTCCCTGGCTGCCTGCTGGTCGTATACCGGCCAGGGAGCCCGGTGGATACTATCCTTCCGGCCCAGCATATGCCACAACTCTTCGGTCATAAAGGGAGCCATGGGGGATAAAAGGATTAGAAGGTTTACTATAAGTTCAGCAGCCAATTCCTTATTCTTGCTGCTATCCTTTATTTCTTCATCATATTTGTAAAGCAGGTTTACATATTCCATCAAGGCACTGATAGCAGTATTGAAATTAAACCTTTCCAAAATGTCATCGCTTACCTTTTTTATGGTCTGGTGCAGCTTCTTATAGGATTGTTTCTCTATCCCTTTAAGCTGGTCTTCTTTTACCTTGGCCCCATCTTTTACCCCGCTCATCCATGAAGCCTTGCTGCTTACCAGCCTCCATACCCTGAGCAGGAAACGGTTGGCACCCTCCACCCCGCTATCGCTCCAGTCTACTGCTGAATCAGCCGGGCCCATAAACAGTATGTACAGCCTCAAAGTATCAGACCCGTACCGGCTATATATCTCGGAAGGCCTTACCAAATTGCCCCTGGATTTAGACATCCTCTTGCCTCCCAGGTTTACCACCCCATGGGGAAAATACCTGGTAAAAGGCTCCTTAAACTTTATCAGGCCGGCATCATAGAGAACCTTGGTAAAGAACCTGGAATATATAAGGTGCATGGTGGCATGCTCGATACCTCCGATATACTGGTCTACCGGCATCCAGTAATCGGCTTTCTCCGGGGTAAAGGCCTGCTGTCCATCATGAGGACTGCAGTACCTTAAAAAATACCAGGATGAGCATACAAAAGTATCCATGGTATCGGTTTCCCGCTTGGCCTCCTGTCCGCATACCGGGCAGATGGTATTAACAAACTGGTCGCAGTAGGCCAGTGGTGAAAGGCCGGTAGGCTTAAAATCCACATCATAGGGAAGCTCCACCGGCAGCTGGTCTTCGGGAACCGGTACTATGCCGCAGTGGTCGCAGTAAACTATGGGTATAGGCGCTCCCCAGTACCGTTGCCTGCTGATTAACCAGTCTTTAAGCTTGTAATTTATTTCAAACCTGCCTATATCTTTTTCCGCCAAATGCTTGGTAATTTCCTGTTTGCCCTGTTCTGAATCCATGCCGGTAAAGGGACCGGAATTTACCATAATACCCCTACCTTCATAGGCAGCATCCCCTACCCCGGAAGGTTTGCCGGTAGCCGATATTACTTCCCGTATAGGTATCTGGTATTTCCGGGCAAAATCAAAATCCCTCTGGTCATGGGCAGGTACGGCCATAATAGCGCCGGTGCCATATTCTATCAGCACATAATTGGCTATCCACACCGGTATCCTTTCCCCGCTCAAGGGGTTTATTACATATCTGCCGGTAAAACAGCCGATCTTTTCAGTTTCTGCCGAACCCCTCTCTACATCACTCTGCTTGCTTATAAGCTGCTTAATTTTTTCCACCTCTGCCCGGTAACCTTCTTCGGTAACTATGCTGCCCAACAGCTTATGTTCAGCTGCCAGGATAAAAAAGGTAGCTCCGTATAAAGTATCAGGCCTGGTGGTAAACACCGGTATGCTGATATCCTCTTCGCCTTCCAGCTTAAAATTGACCACCGCCCCCTCGCTCCTGCCGATCCAGTTTTTCTGGATGGTCAATACCCTTTCCGGCCAGCCGGGTCTTATGACTTCCATATCATCAATAAGCCTCTGGGCGTACTTGGTTATCTTAAAAAACCACTGGGACAGTGTCTTCTTTATTACCGGGCTGTCACAGCGCTCACACTGGCCTGCAATGACCTGCTCATTGGCCAGTACCGTCTGGCAGGAATTGCACCAGTTAACCCCCGCTTCCTTTTTTTCAGCCAGGCCCATCTTATACAGAAGCAAAAACAGCCACTGGGTCCATTTGTAATAATCAGGTTCGGAGGTAATGATTTCGTCTTCAAAATCATAGGTCATACCCATCCTTTTTAAAGCTACCCTCATCTTCTCTATATTGGCCATGGTGCTTTTCTTGGGATGAATGCCGCTTTTGATAGCCGCATTTTCTGCAGGCAGGCCAAAAGCATCAAACCCAATAGGATGCAGCACATTATGGCCTTTCCTGTTCAGTACCCTGGCTACCACATCACCTATGGTATAATTACGGGCATGGCCCATATGGGGCTCTCCTGAAGGATAAGGAAACATTTCCAGCATATAGTATTTAGGATCATCTTTGCTGGTTTTTAAAGAATATATATGGTCTTGGTTCCATTTTTCTATCCACTTTTTCTCTACTTTTTGCGCATTGTAGTCTTGGTGGTTGGTTGATTTGTCCAATGACAGGTCCTCTCTAACGCTTTTTAACTATTCCAATCTATAACTTCAGAATCTTTCCACAACCGTTCCAGCTCATAATACTGGGCTACATCATTGGTAAAGATGTGAATTACGAAGTCATCATAATCGGCAAGGATCCAGCTGCCTTCCTGTACCCCGTTAACAGCTACCGGCCTTATGTTTTTATCCTTTAAAGCCTTGCTTATGTCTTCAAATATCCTGGCAGTAAGCCTTACGTTCTTGGCACTGATGATTAAGAAATAATCAGTAATAACCAGCCGATTACGCATATCCAGTATCTTTATGTAATCAGCCTGTTTTTCATCGGCAATCCTAGCGGCTAATTTTACTGATTCTATAATTTTATTGGTTACGGTTTCCTTATTACTGATTGGTGTAATCACTCCCTAAAATCACGCTAATGTCTACATTATCCACATTATTGTCCGACGATTCTATTATTCCCACCCCCAGCTGCTGCTGGATACTCTGGGCTAGTTCTGACACCCCTTCATTAGTGGTAAACACCACAATTTTTGTCTGGTCATAATCCCAGTTGTCCGCATTCTTGGTTTCCACAACTTCCATTACTGCAGTATCGGCATTAATACTGTCATTTAAGATACCCTCTGCAGTAGTAGCCAAACCGGCAGTGCCTTCCCCGTTTAATATATTTATCTTAATCAGCCCCGCAGAAGTTTCCTCCTGAGCGGTCTCCTGGCCGGCTGCGCTGCCTATGGAGTTGGGGTCAAAGTCCTGGCCCAATATTACTGCTATCTGGGCCTGGCTGAAACCTTCATTGGTAACTATGCTTCCTGCCTTCAAGAAACTCAACAGCTCTTCTGCCGCTGCCATTACCTGGCTTTCGGTGGAAGAAACCACTATCTCGGTAGAGGCATAATCGAAATTATCAGCATTGCCTACTTCCATTACCTCGAACTTCTTGGTTCCGTTTTCATAGCTTAATCCTTTTATTAAATCCCCCGCCTGTCCGGCTATACCCGGGGTTCCTGCCCCATTTAGTATATCTACCGTAACCGTCTGGTAGCTTTGGGTTTCCTGCACTTCAGCTACCTCCTGGTCTGAGAAGATATCACTAATGCGGGAAATGTCCGGCACGTAATAGGTTTGCCCCTCCAGTTCCACCGAGGATATATCCAGGCCGTATACCAGGTCATTGGTGCTCTCAATTTTGGCAAAGGTAGCCAGGGTCTTGGACAACTCTTCCAAGTTTAAATCAGTATCAATATATCCGTTTACGGCAGAGAGGTTTTCACCCAGCTGCTCGGGACTGTCACCATTTATCTTAATCAACAAAGCATTAAACACCGATTTTTGTTTCTTGGTATCTTCAGTACTTATTTCCCCTTCGCCCCCGCTGAATTTCTCCAGATAATTAACTGCAGTAATTCCATCCATATTATTGGGGCCTGCTTCCAGGGTTGCCTCGGTTCCATCATCCAGGGTTAAGGTAACTGAGCTGTCCAGGGGAACGGTTATCCCTCCCAGGCTGTTTACCACATTTATTATGTCCATCAGTATATAATGGTCGGTATCTACTCCCAGGCCGTTTTTCATAGTCAGCCCCAGCAGGTCCATACCCCCATACTCTACTGACTTGTCCATACTCTCCAGACCAAAACCAGGAATTTCCATTAAGGTTTTTACCGGCATGCACAAAGAGGTTAACCGGTTTTGGGCACTATTGAAGCTGGTGAATATAATGGAATTCATCTGAGGCTCCAACAGGTTTTCCCGGGCGCCGGCCATTATGATATTAACATCCTGGTTTAGCAGCAAATCCTCAGGAATAGTAATGCTTTCCTGGGCTGCCGGCTCATCATCTGAAAAAAACCGGTTGCGTATAAACCGGTAGGCAAACACAATACCTGCGGCCACCACAACCAGTATAAGCAGGATAGCTATAGTGGACACTATAGCCCGGTTTCTTCTTCTGCGGTCCTTTACCCTTCGGGAACGGTATCCGCCGTTTTCAACATCTTGGTCTTCTTCCTCATCGGATTCCGAGCTCAGCTCGAAATCATCATCCTTGAAAAAATCTTCCAGGTCACGATCTTTCCTACTATTATGGCTATATTTGTTGTCATCATCATTGGAAGTCATTTTGGTTTACCTCCGCATATATTATTCCAAATTATACTTGTATCAGGATGCAATTGATGCTCCCTGCTTACATTAAAAATTATATTGTTCTTATATACCTCTATCAGGCACCGGTCAAGGTCCCGGCAGGATAACTGCCTTAACCCGGCCAGTCCCTGGTAATTCCTGGTCTCTTCTATTTTATCAGAAATAAATAAAATTTTTTCCATCAGGGACATATCAGTGCATCCTACCGTATGGCACCGGATAGCCTTTAAAATTTGGCTATCAACAATATTATAGTCCCTTGCCGCTAAATAATCACCCACTAAACTATGAAGGATTGGTTTACACCCTAATTCAAAGTCCGTAAGGTTTAATTTATTTGCCCTGGCTATATCAACCAATTCTTCATATGTAAATATTTTACCATAATCATGCAGAATACAGGAAATACAAAGCTTAAAAAAAGTATTAATATTCGATTTTTTTCCATTTTTTAATAGATACAAGCCTGCTAATTTAAAAGAATAGCTTAAAGTCCCCAGGGTATGGGCATAAAGCGGGGGAGGCATTACTTCTTTCATGCTTTGGAGCAACTGATTTAGATAACTGTCTTGCTGTATGGTCAGTACGCTATTATTTATATAATCCATGTTTTAAGATGTAATGGCTTATCCCTTCCGGCACCAGGTAATCAATTGGCCTGTTTTGTTTGATTCGGTTCCTGATATCAGTAGAGGAAATAGCTAAAGCAGGAACCTCCATCACAAAAATCTTTTTATCCCCGTCCTGTTTATCGTTAAACAGTTTCTCTTTTAAATCATCTATCTTGGCCAGATTATAGCCAGGCCTGGTAGCCGCTATAAATTTGGCCAGTGATATTATTTCCTCGGTGTCCTTCCAGGAAAGTATTTCTAGAATAGCATCAGCCCCGGTTATAAAGAACAGGGAAACCTTCTCCCCATATATCTCTCTTAATTTTCTTACCGTGTCTATAGTGTAAGATTTGCCCTGGCGGTCAATCTCGACCCTGGATACCACAAAATCATTGTTGGAAGCGGTAGCAATAACCGTCATCAAATACCGGTCTTCCGCACTGGCAATTTCGCTGGTCACCTTATGGGGCGGATCAGAGGCAGGAATAAATATAACCTGGTCCAAATTAAACTGGCTCAAAGCTTCTTGGGCAGTCACCAGGTGGCCGTGATGGATAGGGTTAAAAGTACCCCCCATAATGCCTATCCTGGTAAGCCCGCCCTTAACCTTGTAAATACTATTTTCGTATTTGTCCTTCTCCATATACTACAAACTTGTTGGTAGTTATTTCTTTTAATCCCATAGGACCCCGGTGATGCAGTTTCTGGGTACTTATGCCGATTTCAGCTCCCATACCGAATTCTCCCCCATCAGTAAACCGGGTGGAAGCATTGACATTAACCGTAGATGAGTCCACCCTCTGGACAAAATAATTGGCATGGCTGTAGCTGGCAGTGATAATGGCATCGGTATGATGGGAACCATAATGGTTGATATGGTCTATGGCCTCCTGCAGGCTGGATACCACCTTTACCGCCATTTTAAGATCCAGGTATTCGGTATACCAGTCCTGCTGCTGGGCCGGCTCCAGGTCCGGATATATTTCCATAGCCTTATTGCATCCCACTAATTTTACCCCCAGACTGTGTAGCTTGGAAGCCAAGCGGGGCAGCATATCACCAGCCACCTGTTGATGGACCAGCAGCTTTTCAGCCGCATTGCAGACACTGGGCCTCTGGGTTTTGGAATTTACCACTATACCTTCCACAACTTCATATTCTATCCCTTCCAGCGCCTGGTCAATATATAGATGGCAATTTCCCACCCCGGTTTCAATAACCGGAACCCGGGAGTTAGCCACCACGCTGTCAATAAGCTCTTTACCTCCCCGGGGGATAAGTACATCCACATATTCTCTCAGCTGCATTAGCTTTACTGCATCTTCCCTCTGTACCGTGGGTATAATCTGAATGATATCCTGGCTGAAACCATGCTCGGACAGCACCTTTCTCATAATATCTACCAAAACCATATTGGAATTTATGGCAGTAGAGCTGCCCCTTAGTATGACGCAGTTTCCCGCTTTAAGGCATAACACCGAAGCGTCAACGGTAACATTGGGCCTGGCCTCATATATAATGCCTACCACTCCCAGAGGTACCCTTATATTTTTTAACATCAGGCCATTGGGAAGATTGTAGCCAAATATTACTTCCCCTACCGGGTCATTGTAATCGATGACCTGGCTGATGCTGCCTGCTATCTTCGCTATCCTGGCCTCATCCAGCATTAACCGGTCCAGCATGCTGTCAGATATGCCCATTTCTTTGGATTTAGACATATCCAGCTTATTCTTTTCCACTATCAGGCCGGCATTCCCTGTTAGGGCCTGGGCTATGCCTTTTAAAACCTCGTTTTTCTGGTCAGTTCTGGCAGCAGCAATAGATGAAGCGGCAGCTTTGGCCTTCCTGGCAATTTCTATAACCACATCACTCATAATGCCCCCATTAATTTTTATTTAATATAATATAAAGGCAGTCAACAATCAACTTTTAAACACCACCAGGCAATCCCTGTGCACGATTTCACTGCATAGCTCTGAACCATACTCTGCCTCTATCTGCGCATGGTTTTTACCCAAGACATCCCTTACCTGCTGATGGGAAAAATTACTGATGCCCTTGGCTATAAGCTGCCCCTCGGTATCAAAAATCTTTAAGGTATCCCCTTCATTAAACTTGCCCCTTACTTCCACTACTCCCACCGGAAGCAGGCTTTTGCCCTGATTAACTATAGCTTCCCTGGCTCCCTTATCTATAACTATGGATCCCTTGGTCCTCATGCCGAAAGCAATCCACCGTTTTACGCTTTTTACTCTTTTATGCTTCTGGGGTACAAACAGGGTCCCTACCTCTTTTCCGCTGATTATATCCTCCAAAACCCCGGGCCTCCTGCTGTTGGCAATTACCATGGCTATATTGGAAAAACTGCAAATCCTGGCTGCTTTAATCTTGGACGCCATTCCCCCCAGGCCGTATATGGAGCCGGCCCCCCCGGCCAACCTTTCAATATCCCCGGTAATTTCCTGTACTGTACTTATTACTTTAGCCTCCCTATCCTGCTTGGGGTTTTTATCATAAAGGCCTTCTATATCAGACAGCAGAATCAGCAGTTCAGCTTCAGTAAGGCTGGCGGCCAGGGCTGCCAGCTGATCATTATCGCCAAACTTAATCTCATCTACAGCCACGCTGTCATTTTCATTTATTACCGGTACAATACCCATTTCCAGCAAGGTATTTATGGTGCCCCTGATGTTTAAGTACTGCTGCCTGCCGGTAGTATCTTCATGGGTAAGCAGGATCTGCCCTACTTTTATTCCTTCCTTGGCCATAAGGTTACGGTATATCCTCATCAGCTCTACCTGCCCCACCGCCGCTGCCGCCTGGAGCTGGGCCATCTTTTGGGGCCTGCCTTCTATATTCAGCTGCTGCAGCCCGGCGGCGATAGCTCCGCTGGTTACCACGATGACCTGGATGCCTTTTTCCCTGAGCCCGGTAATCTGCAAGCAGAATTTACGCATGTTTTCCATATCTATGCGGCCTTGTAAAGTAGTAAGGCTGCTGGAGCCTATCTTTACCACTATCCTGCCTAAATTTTTCAAATATTTTTTCCTGCTTTCCATTTCAATCCTTTAGCTCAAATACCAGTTTACCTATGATCACTGTTGCCCCTGTTTCCACCCCCAGCTGTTTTAGCTTGTCCCCTATATGCTTTTTTTGAAGCCTATGCCTTAAGTAGTTAAGACCCTCTTCATTTTCCAGGTCGGTCATCTGGACCATGCGCTCCAGCTCACTGTTTTTTACCAGGTATTCAGTTCCTATCTTTTCTATCTCAATTCTATCACTTGCCGCCCCGGTATTGTATATATTATATACTTTGTATTCCTGTTTCTTTTCTTCCTCCATAACCGGAGCTTTTCTTTGCTCCTGCACCGTTTTGTCCAGGATCCTTACCAGCTGATCCAGGCCCTGGCCGGTTACTGCCGATATAAAAAGTATGGGCTGTTGGGTATGCTTTCTCAGCTCTTTTGTAATATCATCGCCAGTACTAAAATCTGCTACCAGGTCTATCTTGTTTACCACTACTATATGCCCTTTTTTTGCCAGCATGGGACTGTAAAGCTCAAGTTCTTCCTTTAAGGTCAATAAATCCTGCTCCAGGCTTGACTGCTGGTAGATAACCCGGGCCAAATCCAGTACAAATACAATCACCGAGGTCCGCATGATATGGCGCAAAAACTTATCCCCCAGGCCGGTGCCCTTATGGGCTCCTTCTATCAGTCCCGGGATATCAGCTATTACAAAGCTGCTGTCGCCGGCTGACACTACTCCCAGGTTAGGCACCAAAGTGGTAAAGGGGTAATCCGCTATCTTTGGTTTGGCTGCAGTAATCCTGCTGATAATAGTAGATTTTCCGGCATTGGGAAAACCAACCAGCCCCACATCTGCCAATAGCCTTAGCTCCAGCTTTATCCACCGGTCCTGGACTTTTTCCCCGTATTCGGCAAACCCTGGAAATCTCCTGGCCTGGGAAGTAAAACTGGCATTGCCCCTGCCTCCTATGCCTCCCTGGGCCATGAGCACCTCTTTTCCCTCCTGGTTCAGGTCTGCTACTACTTTTCCATCTGATTCCTTAACTACCGTACCCACCGGCACTTCTATTATCAGGTTATCCCCATCTTTGCCGTTACGGTTATTGGCCAGCCCGCTGCCCCCGTTCTGGGCCTTAAAATGTACCTTTTTCTTAAAATTATAAAGGGTACTCTGGCTGGAATTAGCCCTGATTATAAGGTCACCGCCCCGTCCGCCACTGCCTCCGCTGGCAATTTTTCTTCTCTTGGCTTTCAGGTTAAAAAAGCTGACCATGCCGTTTCCGCCATCACCCGCTTTTATATTTATTTTAGCTTCATCTAAAAACATAATAATAAAATAATATGGTTATAGGTTAATTATTATATTAAATGATTGGTATAATTGCCATAAAGGGGATTACTGGCCAAAGCCTTAACCTTATACTGCCGTATTTTATACAAATTTTCTAGGCTTTTAGTAACTGCTATCTTATAATCTACCCATGACTTTATTTATCTATTTAGTAGTTACCGGTTTTTTTGCCGGCTTCATAGGTTCGGTCATAGGCATTGGAGGCGGAGTGATTATGGTGCCCCTGATGGTGCTGGTTTTAGACATACCCATACATTTTGCCCTGGGCAGCAGCATAGTAGCCGTGTTGGCCACTTCAGTAGCCGGCTCCCGCCGCTATATCCGCCAGAAATTAACCAATGTCAACCTGGGATTAAGCCTGGTGCCTTTTACAGCCGCAGGGGGCATAATAGGGGGGCTGGTAGCCTCCCGTCTGCAAAGCAATATACTTTTGGGAATTTTAGGTGGGTTTGTGCTGGTAATGACTTATATCATCTATAGGAAGAACAGCAAAGGCACAGAACAAAAAGTGACCGGAGGTTCCGGTAACTCCCTGTTTGGTTCCTCCTACTATGACCATGCCCTGCAGAAACAAATAAGCTATGACCCCAAAAACCTGCCTTATGGATTGGGGGCATCCCTGGCCGCAGGCATGGCTTCGGGCCTGCTGGGTATAGGGGGAGGAGCCATAAAAGTGCCAGCCTTGAACTTGCTCATGGGGCTTCCTCTAAAAGCAGCCACCGCTACCAGTAATTTTATGATAGGCATAACCGCAGCCGCTTCCTCCATTATTTATATAACAGGAGGCTATGTGAACCCTTTTATAACAGCTGCATTAGTAATAGGTGTTCTGGCCGGGGGCACTTTAGGCTCCCATGTGGCCGCACGGGTAAAGAACATAGTAATAGTAAGGATTATGCTGGTGGTATTTACCTTGATCGGCATAAACCTTCTGCTGAAAGCCTGGGGGGTGAACCTATACTGAGATGAATAAAACCCTTTACAGGATTTTCACCATAGGCCTGCTAGCCGGCATAGCGGTCATGCTGGCCGGATACATTTACAGCTTTGCTTCCAGCATCAGCCCGGAAAATATGTCCATGGATACTAATAATTTAATTAATTTATTTACCGCCCGCCGGTTTTCCCCAGACCTGCTTTTATACCTGGGGCTGGCCGTAGTTACCCTGACTCCGGTAGCAGGAAGCATATTCGCCCTGGCCTATTATTTAATCCATAAACAATACCGTTTTGCCGCCGCTGCGGCAGCTATACTGCTGGTACTGGCAGCAGGAGTATGGATTGGCTACCTAAGAAGCTAGGTTTATGCTAAATCCAGCTTAGTAGCTAAATCCCGGGCTGATAGGGCTATCTCCGCTATTTCCATCTTAGGCTATACCTAAAAAATTAAGCCCACTGCTGTTACCATCTTAGGCAATAAAAATTCCATTTTTGTCCTATTTTATGAAGCAGGTAACATCAATAATAATTTTGTGTTCAAACTGTTGTCCTGCTGCCTGGTAGGCTGTAAATTAAAATCCAAAACTACATCTGCTACCCTTTTTTAATCCTGAGCAGCCAAGGCATAAAGCTGGTCAATACTCATACCAAAAGCGTCCTTTACATAGTTTTGAAACTGTTCTATGCCTTCCATATACAGGTCCTTTACCTCAAAGCCGCTGTATACCTCACCAAAGTGTGCCCTAACCGTCTGGGGATCAGGTTGCTCGCTGTCAAATTTACCGGTTTCCACTAAGTATTCGTAACTGGCAGAAGTATCGTCTTTATCTGCCTGAACCTTGTATTTCCCCTCATCGGGGTAGTACCAAATAGCTAGCAAATAGTCGTTAATCTTCTTTAAAAACACCACGCAGTTATTTTCCCATTGGTCAGGACGGCTGCCCCATTGGGGTATATTGATAGCAATACTTAGGTTTTGAGCCTCGTCCTTGTATGAACACAGGGCATCTGATTCTATGTAGTTTTCAAAACCCAAACCGGCCAGATTGCTTATGACAGGCTGGTAATCCTTATAGTTTTGGTCAGAATGGCTGAGGTACTGAAAAATGCTTATACTGTTGTTTTGGACATCAAAAAAGATGTTGTTTTGAATTTCACCATAGTAAGGCAGGTTCATGGCATTAATGGATTCGTCGAAGTTTTCATATTCAATAGAGGACTTCATGTCTTTTAGAACACCTGCTACATCTTCAATATGATTGTATACCGCGTCAATTTGAGCATTATTACGGTTTTTGCGCACATAAATTCTTGATATGCCGGTAATAGGCATCAGGTCGAAAAAATGGGCAACATCGGACAGTGAATTGAGATTATAATTATCTTCTATCAGTTTTTGATAATCCGAAGGGTCGTCAACAGCAGCCCTAAACCGGAGGGTACAGCCTTCTACATAATCATAGTCGTAATCATCCTCTCTGATGGTTCCGATATCGCATTCAGCTTTTAATCCATCTTTAATCTCTGAACCATGAATAGCCACAAAACCATCGCTGCTAAAAAGATCAATATTTTGCTGGATGCTCTCCTGGGCATTATCCCCCATAATCTCCGATACATAAGTAATAATGTCTTCCGGTTTACCCTGCGCCGTTAAATATAAATAATAAAAGTTGTTTTCAAACGCTGCCGCATATACAGCATATCCCTCCGGGAAGGCGATATTGGAAAACAGGTTCATTTCTTCCCCCCACAAGTCCGAGGGAAGTCCTGCACTGACTTCAGGTGTTGGCTGTTCCCCTTCCTGGGACTCGACCGCTGCCGGCTCTGTTGCAGCGGGTTCTGTTTCTGCAGTTTCTGTTTCCATCACCTTAGCTGGGCTGCAGCCTATACCGAGCACTGATATCATTAAAATCACCAAAGAGACTAAAAAGAACCTTTTTATGGCTTCGCCATTGACCTTCCTGATCAATATGCACCTTTCCTTCCGGCAAATATAATAGTTTTTGCCCTCAATTTTGTATTATTAGTATATAACTATAGTATTATATATATGTTTACAGCTGGTAGCAAATAAAACCTATATTTTTGTTATAGATTATGGCAGGGTTAAATATCTTAGAAAAATTATTTTCTATCCTGGGCCCTGGCTTATCATTAATGCCAAGGTCCTGGATTCTATTGAAGATTACTGCTTTTTTCTGTTGTCTGGGAAGCAGGGTCAACCGCTAAACAGGTTTAATTAAACCAAGCCCAGCCGGGAAGCCATATCCCGGGCCCACTGTTCCGCCCTTTCCTCTTCACCTGAAGCTAAAGGGCCCTCTTTACCCTTTACTATAAAGCCCTGTGGTTCCGCAATCAGGTTTGCCCCTGCCCTTTTTAGGTACTTGGCTATCTTACCGGCACCGTCACCGGATAATTTAATGTTCATCCTGGTATCAAAGCTGGCTGCCTTTACTGTTGCCAGCTGTCCGGGTTTTAGTCCGGACAGAAACTCCTTTATCCTGGCCGTAGGTCTCCAAGCTATTATTGGTGCGCCAACTATTAAAACTTCTAGCCCTGACATCGGTTCCGGCTTATAATCCTGGACGGCTACTGCCTTGGCTTCCGGTCCCAGGTTGCGGGCCATGGCTTCAGCTATGATTTTAGTATTGCCGTAGTTGCTGTCATATATTACCAATGCTGGCATATTCCCCCTCCTTATGCCTGATAGACATATAAGAATCTTTCCCCTATCGAAATGGATTTAAGACAAAGGAAATAAAAAAGGCCCCGTAAGGGGCCTTACAATTTAAGATATAATATTTACTACCTTGTTGGTAGCAAACTCTACCTTGCCATCAGTTTTGGCAAACAGGGTGTAGTCCCTTCCCAAACCAACATTTTTGCCTGGCTTGAACTTGGTTCCCCTTTGCCTTACTATGATACTCCCCGCCTTTACAGCCTGGCCGCTGGAGCTTTTTATACCTAAAAATTTAGGGTTACTGTCTCTTCCATTCCGGGTGCTTCCAACACCTTTTTTAGTAGACATAAAATCACCTCAATTATTTAACTTTTATCTTCTCTGTATGCAGAACTGTAAGTGGCTGTCTATGGCCAATCTTTCTCTTGTATCTTTTCTTGGCCTTAAACTTAAAGGCAATTACCTTATCAGCCCTAATATGCTCCTTGATAGTAGCTTCTACCTGGGCACTGCTTACTACAGGATTGCCCACCTTTATATTCTTGCCGTCGGAAATCAGGTTAACCTCTTTAATGCTAACCTTATCGCCTTCCTTGCCCTGGATATAGTCCACTACTACATCCTGGTTTTCTTCCACCTTATATTGTTTTCCGCCACTAGTAATTATAGCGTAAATTTTAGCCTCCTTAAATTTCATAAAAGCTTAAATCACAGACAGAAATCTTAACATAATATTTAACAGGGTGTCAATTATATTTTATTTGAGAACCAAAACTTGTCCGGCCAGCAATCCTTTGCTCTGCAACACCCCTGCCCTAAACTCCAGCACCTGGTCTGCTGTTGGTAAAAAACCAGTGACCCTAAAGGGCTTAAGGCCTTTATAAATCTTGACTACCCGTCCCCCCTGGTCGATAAAAACAGCATCAATGCTATAGCGCATTCCTATGGTATGAATACTGCGGCATCCCTTTATGGCCAGGCATTGGCCCTGGTCTAACCTTGGCCCTACAGTAAGCCCGAAAGTTTTCTTAAAAAAACTGCGGGCCTGCATTACCTCTTCCGCTATAACCTGCCCATCATCCAGCCTTACCAGCTTCATTATTTGTCCAGGCACTCCGGTGGATATTTGTTTTCCTTCAGGTAATAGGCAAAATGCTTTAGCCACATGGGCTTCCCATGTGGGTTTTTTTGTATAAACTCAATGAACTTAACCAACCTTTTCATGGTAGCATCACTGATTGTATGCTCAATCTTGCAGGAATCAATCTCCGCCTGGACCTCATCAACCCCTAAAATATCCGATAAAAATTCCACCAGGACCCGGTGCCTGGTATATATCTTCTTGGCAATGGCATAGCCTTTATCAGTAAGGGTCACCTTGCCGTATCTCTGGTGATCGGTTAAGTCCAGGTCCTGCATCTTGTACAATATCTCGGTTACGCTGGCAGGATTGATTTCCAGTTTCTGGGCAATATCTTTTACTCTTACCTCGTCTTCTTCAATATCAATCTCATAGATTGCTTCCAGGTAATCTTCAATATTGGGAGATAATTTATTTTCCATCAGAATATAATTCGCTTACTAATTTATATACTTTTTTGTAATTCTCAAATTTATCCTGGTATTTTTCCTTTAGTTGGGGATCAGGTGCAAATTCCTGGTTAATCTTTACAAACCTGGGCACCGCTTCTTCCAAAGTGAATTTTTGGGTTCCTTTGCCGGCCAGCATCATAGTAGCCAAGCATCCGGCTTCACTGATGCCCATCTGCTTTATAGGTTTACCCGTAACTGCAGCTTTCAGCTTCAATTCATAATCAGATTTAGCTCCCCCTCCTACTGCCCTGAGCTCATTTATTTTCAGCCCGCATTTTTCCGCCAGCTCTATATTGAAAGCAATTTCAAATATCAAGCCTTCAATCAAGGCCTTGAAAATATCTACTTTGGTAGTAGCCAGGTTCAACCCTATAATGGATCCCTTGGGTATAGGATCATGGTAAGGCGTACCTGACCCTGAGAAGTAGGGAAGGGTATACATGGGGGAAGGATTATAGTCCAGCTGGGAAAAATACTCTTTAAACAAGCTGGTCCCCTTTGCTTTTGCCTCTTCCTTTTCCTGGTTGCAGATAACATCCCGGTACCATTTAAGAACGCTTCCCGAGGTGAAGTTATAGACAAAGCTCACATATTTTCCATCCACTGCATGGGCGCGGGTAGAATAATCATTTTCAAAAAGCTCATCTTTTAATATCAGCTCATCCATGGCTGGTGTAACACATTCCACTGTACCCATGCCATCGGCGGCTATGCCCCCTTTTATGGCCCCTACTCCCAGGGCTGCAGACTGCTGGTCATGGGCACCGGTAACTATAGACACTTTAGCTCTAAATCCAAGGTCTTGGGCTATATCTTCCCTCACATATCCGATTTCCACACCAGAAGGGCAGGGTTTGGAAAAGAGATCCATATCAATATTGCACTTATCTAGAATATATTTGGACCATTCCTTTTTCCTTATATCAAAAAACAGGGATGTGGAACACAAGGGGTGGTTCATCCTGGTTTCTTCCAGCCCTAATAAATGATGGAAAAGATCTTCGGTAAATAAAAATTTCTTGGTTTTGGCATAAATTTCCGGCATCTTTTTTTTCACCCAGTATATCTTGTTTAAAGCAGTAACATACTGGGGAGGAAGACCGGTAATATTATATAGCTCCCGGGCAGGGATAATACTCAAGATTTCTTCCAGCTCATCCACACTTCTGGAATCAGTGGAATAAATGGTATTGTATAATATGTTTCCGTCCTTATCTATGGGAGTAAAGCTTTCCCCAATAGTAGAAACCGCCAGGGCGGTAACCGGATCCTTTTTTACTTCAGGGCTGGCATTGACCTCCCTGATAACATTGAATACCTTGTCCCACATGGGCTTTACTTCAAATTCCACCCAGCTTGGCTGGGGGAATATAAGATTATAATCGGCATAGGAACTTCCCAAAGCACGGCCTTCTTCATTGAAAGCTATGGCTTTAGCCCCGGTAGTGCCTACATCGACACCTAATATGCTCATATCTAAACCTTTCTGTTAAATGGTTACTCTGCTAATTCTTCTTCTACCTCTTCCCTTCCGGCTTCAAGTTCAGCTTCCTGCTCCGGATCATGAGCCAGCAGCAGTGTCTGGAATTCCCCCATATGGGTCTTTTCCTCTTTGGCTACATCCAAAAGAATTTTCTTCATATCACTGTTTTTGGTTAGATTGGCCATCTGCTCATAAAGATTAATGGCATCCAGTTCAGCAATGATGGCTGCCCTGAGTATTTCTTTATCCAGGTCTTCCGGTTTTACCTGACTTAAATCTATAGGTATATTTGACAGCATCTCTGCCTCCTAAAAAATATTGATAATTGCTTCAATTATACAATATTTATTCGATTTAGTTAAAAGTATAGAGACTTAAAAAAATGGTCGGGATGGGGGGATTTGAACCCCCGGCCTCAGCGTCCCGAACGCTGCGCGCTAACCAGGCTGCGCTACATCCCGTCTTACAGTTTATCTATCACTTTTTTTGCATCCTCTAAGCTGGAAATGGTAAAGAAATCCTTCTTGGCTAAACTTATGCCTCTTAAGCCTTTAAATATCCAGCTTAGGTATTTCCTGAATTCCTTAACTGCTTTTTCCGGCCCCTTAAACTTTACCATAAACTCCAGGTAGCAAAAAGCAAAGGTTTTTAGCCAGTCCAGATCCGGCTGCTCCCTTGATACACAGCCTGATAATCCCAGCAGTATATCAGCAAAAATCCACATGCTTCCCTTGGAGCTCCTGCCGATCATGATACCATCGCCGCCAGTATATTGTAACACTTCCTGGGCCCTTTGGGCATTATTAATATCTCCGCTGACTATAACCGGAATGCTTACCGCCTGCTTTACCCGGCCTATCAATTCATAGTTTACCGCTCCCCTAAAACCCTGTTTAACTGTCCTTCCATGAATGGCTAAGGCCTTGGCTCCGTTTTCCTGGCAAACTTGGGCAAATTCTACTACATTAAGCTGGTTCTGGTCCCATCCCAGCCTGAACTTAACCGTTACCGGTATCTGTATGGCATTAACTACTGATTTTACTATGGCTCCCGCCCTGGTCAAATCCTGCATCAGCCAGCCTCCGCTTTGAGATTTTAATATCTTGGGCACCGGGCAGCCCATATTCAGGTCAATTATATCTGCTTCCGGCTGAAGCTTGCGGGCCGCTTCTGCCATAATAAGGGGGTCTGTACCAAAAATCTGTACAGCGCAGGGCCTCTCCATAGAGGTTACCCGGGCCAGGGCCAGGCTCTTTTTATGATGGTAATGAAGCCCATAACTGGTAATCATTTCACTATAGGTTAGGCCGCTGCCAAAAAAAGATGCAAACAGGCGGTAGGTGTTATCACTGATGCCGGCCAGGGGGGCTGATATTACTGGATTGGCTATGGCCACATTTCCTATGCTAAAACCGCTGCCTGCTAAGTCCAGCCCTCCCCGGCTCCCGGCCAGCCTGCCATCCAAATATTTTTCCCATTTACCCAGGGCGCCCTTATCCAGCTCCTGCTGGGCCGATAGGTAGGATAAAACCAAATCCTTTAATTTTAAAGCCAGGTTGTTCACATCCACCTTTATTTTCTATGCTGTTTACGGTTCTATTGTCATTAACATTCTAATGGAAGCCTTACCAGGGTACAATTAGAATTTGATTAGAGACATTATTGAGCTATAATCGATAAAGATTATTAATTTATCAGGAGCAAAAAATGACCCCAAGCAGCAAAGGCAAACAGGCTTACCAAATAGCTTTTAAGCTGGACCAGGATTATGGTGAATGTTCACAGGCCACCCTTAAGGCCCTGCAATCCGTATTTGAAATGGAAGATGAAGATATATTCAGGGCCATAGGGGCACTGGCTGGAGGAGGCGGGGGTAGATGTGACGGAAGCTGCGGGGCTTATGCCGCTGCCATGTTTTTTATGGGCATGTTTGCCGGTAGAAATTATGCCGATTTGGGAGCTGACCCCGATGACCCTGCTGCCCATAAGCAGAGGGACCAGCTGTTTGCTTTAACCGATAAGCTGTACCGCAAGTTTATTGATGCCTATGGGAGTATTAACTGCGCCGATATACACCGTAAGCTATACGGCAGAGCCTATTATCTCAGGGATAGAGAAGAAATAGAAAAATTTTTGGCCAATGGGGGCCACAGTGCCCAGGGCGGGCCTTCTGTATGCGGAAATGCGGCCCAGTGGGCAGCAGAAATAATAGAGGAATTCCTAAAGGTTTAAATCCATAATAATCTGAAGCCCTTTTAAGGTAAGGTCCTGGTCATAAACCGGCTTATAGGTGCTTTTATCTTTCATCAGATAAGCCAGGCCGCCGGTAAATATTATTTTTGGCCGGAAACTGGGGTCAGTGCCATTCTGCTCTTCAATAATCTTGGACAGCAGGTAATCCACCTGGCCCAAAAACCCAAACAATATACCGGCCCTTATTCCGTCATAGGTGTTCTTGGCAATCACCTTTTGGGGCCAGGCCAGATCCACTTTGGACAGCCGGGCTGCATAACTGAACAAGGCTTCAGAAGATATCTCAATCCCGGGAGCTATTACTCCCCCCACATAGTCTCCCTGCGAAGAAATTATATCGAAAGTGGTGGCAGTACCAAAGTCAACCACTACTGCCGGATACCCGTACAGCTTTACCGCTGCGGCTGAATTGGCAATACGGTCAGCGCCAATTTCCCGGGGATAATCATACTTGATATTTATTCCTAATTGGCCCATGCCCGCTTCTACCATAAATATGTTTAAGCCGAAATATCTCTGGCCCATCTTCTTTAGCTCTTCATTAATCCTGGGAACCACGCAGGAAACAGCTATATGGTTAACCTGCCCCGGCTGGTAGCCGCAGTTCTTCATAAAAGACAGCACCGAAGAGCCAATTTCGTCTGAAGTTTCATGCCTGGGGGTAGCCATTCTCCAGGAATTGGCCAGCCGGCTTTCTTCAAACAGGCCGATTACAGTTTGAGTATTACCTACATCTATGGCTAAAAGCAACTAAACCTCCTTTTAATGGCTGTAATTATAAGGGGTAAATTATAATTTAAAAAGTTTTTTCAAAGGTTTTCCACCCGCAAAAGTTAAAGACCCAGCTTTAAGTCTTCTGCTTTTACCACTTTTTCACTAAATTTTTGTTCTTTAATATACTGGGCTATTTTCTTTTGGCCTACTTTAAAATAAGGGCTTATCTCCATTAAGGGCACCAGCACAAAATTCCTCTGGCTGTACCCAGGATGGGGAATGGTTAAAAAATCAGAGCTAATGCGGACTCCTTCCCAGTAGATTATATCAATATCTATGGGCCGGGGGCCGTAACGGCTGCTTTTATGGCCGCGGCCCAGGCCGTATTCTATTCCCTTTATGAAACCCAGGAATTCAAAAGGGCCTATGGTGCTGTCCACCAACAGTCCTGCAGCCATATTTAAAAAATCAGGCTGACCGGGTTCATACATGGGCTGGGTTTTGTATATGGAGGAAAGAGTGTCCACTTTAACCCCCGGATGGGCTTTCAGCTTTTCTATAGCCTGCCTTAAGCAGCCCAGCATGTCACCCTGGTTGCTGCCTAAACTTAAAAAAACCTGGCTGGTTTTTGGCTGCCGGCGGCATTTATAAACTACCTGCACGCTGTTTAAGTCCTCCTGGATAGGGGGCTGTGTTTTACTGACCGCCACCTTTACAGCCTGGGCCTGGCTAAAATTATCCATTATGGATTGTGCTGCCTGTTGGGCCAGGCTTTCCAGCAAGTCAAATTTATGGCTGCCGCTTATCTGTTTTACCAGCTCTATTACCTGGGAATAATTAATAGTTTTTTCCAGCTTGTCCCGGCCTCTAAAATCCTGGGGCTGGGGAGTGATAGTAATATCAAATACAAAGGGCTGGCCTTTTTCCTTTTCCTGTGGATTTACCCCATGGTAGCCGTAAAGGGTCAACCCGTTTATCTTAATTTTATGCATTAGCTCACCGCCCGGATAGCCTGGACCATGTCCAGCATATGCCTGGTTTCTTCTACATCATGCACCCTAAACAACCGGGCACCGTTAATATAGCTGTACGCCGCTGCTGCCAAACTGGGCAGCAGCCTTTGCTCTACATTGAGCCCGGTAACCTTTTCTATGAAGGATTTCCTGGAAACACCCACCAAAACAGGGTAGCCCAGCTGCCCCAGCTGGTCCAGGCCTTTTATAATCTGCAGATTATGCTGGGCGGTCTTACCAAAACCTATGCCTGGATCCACTATTATCCTTGAAGGCCCTATCCCTGAAGATACCGCCCTGCGGGCAGCTGAATCCAAATACCAGTAAATTTCTTCCACCACATCCTGGTAGGTGGGGTTTAGCTGCATATCAGCGGGAGTACCCTTTATATGCATCAGTATTACTGAAACCCCGCTGTCTGCAGCCACTGCTGCCATACCCTTATCAAAACTTAAAGCACTGATATCATTTATAATATCAGCCCCTGCTTCCACCGCCGCCCGGGCTATTTCAGACCGGTAGGTATCTATGGAAACCGGATGGGGGAAACGGGCTTTTATGGCTTTAATTACCGGAATAGTCCTTTCCAGCTCCTGCTTTAAGCTGACCGGATTGGATCCCGGCCTGGTAGACATGCCTCCCACATCTATGATGTCCGCCCCCTGGGCAATCATTTGTTCTGCCCTGGGCAATGCTTGCTGGACCTGCAAATACCGGCCCCCATCATAAAAAGAATCAGGGGTTACATTAAGTATGCCCATAATGGCATAACCGTGCTCCAGGTCAAATTGTTGAGATCCCAGTACCAGCCTGGGCTTAAGCCGGGGCCCGCCCAAAAAGTCGTCCAGGTGCCGGGCCAGCTCTTTTAAGCCAAAAGGCTGAATCTTTATCTTCCTAGCTAGACTGGCTAGCATGCTGTCAGTGCCGATAATAATGACCTGGGTAAGCCCTTCCTTTTTTAGCAGGCTTTCTTTGGAAGTAACTACATCCCCTCCCCTGGCCAGGGCTTCCTGTTTCAATATATTGGCAGCTATATGGCTGATTCCGCTAACCTCGACCGCCAGGGGCAAAACCTTGGAAGCCATAATTTTATTGCCGGCCCGGGTAGAGCCTATACGGGCAAAAACCTGTTCGGCTTCCTTCCTGCACTTAAACCTTAAACCCCTGACTTTTATGCCTTGGGCCATATTTACCGGCCCCCATTGCTGATTAAGGCCATCACTTCAGCCCGGGTAGCATGATTATTCCTGAAAATTCCCCTTACTGCCGAGGTGACCGTTTTACTTTTTGGCTTTTTTACCCCCCTCATGCTCATGCATAAGTGCTCGGCCTCCACTATCACCATCACCCCTCTGGGCTCTATGGTTTTTAAAATGGTATCGGCCACTATACTGGTAAGCCTTTCCTGTACCTGGGGCCGCTTGGCTACCAGCTCCAGCACCCGGGTAAGCTTGCTCAAGCCCACTATTTTCCCCGTTTTATTAGGTATATAGGCAATGTGGGCCTTCCCTATAAAGGGTACCAGGTGATGCTCACATACCGAATAAAATGGAATATCCTTGACCAATATTATTTCATCATGATTTTCATCAAACATGGGACCCAGAACCTTGGCAGGATCCTCACCAATTCCAGAAAAGATTTCCTCATACATTTCTGCCACCCTTTTAGGGGTGCCTATCAGGCCCTCCCGGCCAGGGTCTTCTCCAATGCCCTTAAGGATCAGGGCCACACCTTCCTCTATCATTTTCTTATCCACAGGCTTACTCCCAGCCTAAAATGGTAAATATAGTAAATATTATAAAAGATTATGGGCTAAATGGTAGTAAAATAAGAATTTAGTGCCAGCAGGCTCAAATATATAGCCGCCTGCTATCAAGGAAAGTTATTGATAACCAAATTTTTTTAATTTCTGATAATAGAAATCCCTGTTTTCCCTCATCATATCCAGTATATCCAGGCTGTAGGGGCATTTATCTTCACAACTGCGGCACTGGGTGCATTCCTTTAGCTTATCCACCTCTTGGGTTCTCTGGGGGGTTAAATATTCCTTGAGGGGAAACTGGTCATAGACTACTTTTAAAAAATTAAGCTCATAAATATCTATACCCTGCGGACAGGGCATGCAATACCTGCATCCCCGGCAAAATTTATCACCCAGCTTTTCCCTAATTTGGGCTATCTTTTCCCAATCCTGTTCATCCAAGGTTTCTGGGTTTTCCATATGTTCAATATTCTGCTTAACCTGGTCCAAAGACTCCATCCCCACCACCGGCACTATCCGGTCATACTGCTTAAGATACTTCAGGCACAGGCCGGCATCCTCTAACCTGCCTCCACCCATTGGTTTCATCCCCAGTATGCCGATATTGTTGTCTACCAGCCGCCGGTAAATTTTATCCCGGGTAAACTCTACCGCCACAAAATTGGCAGGCATCATTATTACTGAAAAATCCGGCAGCTGATAATACTGCTCAATAATTTCAGAACTATGGCAGGAAAAACCTATATGCCTTACTTTCCCCTGGCTCTTTTGTTTAATCAGGGCATCCACTACCCCATTGGCCAGCAGCTTTTCCAATTTTTCCTGTTTGGAAACATCATGAAACATGAAGATATCCAGGTAATCAGTACCCAGCCGGGAAAGGCTGGTGTCCAGCTGCTGCAGGAACTCTTTTTTATCAGTGCTTAAAGACTTGGAGGATATGACCAGGGAATCCCTGATACCGGATATGGCCTGGCCCAATAACTCTTCGCTATGGGGATACATATGGGCAGTATCAATAAAATTAACACCCAGCTCATGGGCCTGCCTGACCAAAGTTATTGATTGCTGCCGGGCAACCCTGGCAAACTGAATGGCCCCAAAACCTATCTGGGATACCTTTAATTTGGTCCTGCCCAGAATCTTGTATATCATGATGGCTGGGTGCTGTCCTGTTTGGCCGGTTTGTGGCTCTTTACATCAGACAGAAGGTCCAAGACATCCTTGCGGTGCAGGGTTTCTTTTTCCACCAGCTCCTGGGCCAGGCGGGCCAGGGCTTCACTGTTTTCTGTAATTATTTTCTTGGCCTTCTCGTAACTGCCAATAATAATGTTATGTACTTCATCGTCTATCAATGAAGCCACTTTATCACTGTAATGGGGCTTGCTGGCTATGTCCCTGCCCAAAAATACTTCGTCTTCAGACTCTCCCTTAAAGGTTATGGGCCCCAGCTTTTCGCTCATGCCGAATTCAGTCACCATTTTGCGGGCCAGCTTGGTGGCCCTATCCAGGTCATTCTGGGCTCCTGAAGTAACATCGTCAAAATTAAGTTCTTCGCTTACCCTGCCTCCCAGCAACTGGGTAATATTATCCATCAATTCACTCTTTGATTTTAAAAACCTGTCTTCCTCCGGCAAAGACATGACATAACCTAAAGCCCTGCCCCTGGAAATTATGGATATCTTATGTATGGGATCGGTATTGGGTAAAACATAAGAAAGCATGGCATGGCCTGACTCATGATAGGCAATTATTCTCTTTTCCTTTTCACTGATGACCCTGTTTTTCTTTTCTGGTCCGGCTATCACTCTTTCCACCGCCTCTTCTATTTCCAGCATGGTTATCTTCTTTTTGTTTCTCCTGGCCGCCAGCAGAGAAGCTTCATTAAACAAGTTAGCCAAATCAGCACCGGTAAATCCCGGGGTCTGTTTAGCTATGGTTTTTAAATTAATATCTTTATCTAATGGCTTGTTCTTGGAATGGATTTTAAGTATCTCTTCCCTGCCGTTAAGATCGGGCCTGTCCACTACTATCTGGCGGTCGAATCTTCCCGGACGGAGCAAGGCAGGATCCAGGATATCGGGACGGTTGGTAGCTGCTATAAGTATTACCGTGCTGTCTGCATCAAACCCGTCCATCTCTACCAGCAGCTGGTTTAAAGTCTGTTCCCTTTCATCATGGCCGCCTCCTAGGCCAGCGCCCCTATGCCTGCCCACAGCATCAATTTCATCCATGAAAATAATGGAGGGCTGATTGGCTTTGGCCTGGGCAAATAAATCCCTTACCCTGGAAGCACCCACACCTACGAACATTTCCACAAACTCTGAACCGCTTATGCTAAAGAAAGGAACCCCTGCCTCTCCTGCCACTGCCCTGGCCAGTAAAGTCTTGCCAGTACCCGGAGGCCCGAAAAGAAGCACCCCTTTGGGTATCTTGGCCCCTATCTCCTTAAACTTTTTAGGGTTTTCCAAAAATTCCTCTATCTCCCTTAGTTCTTCTACCGCTTCATCTACCCCGGCTACATCTTTAAAAGTGATTCTCTGCTTGCCTTTATTGGACAGCCTGGCCTTGCTTTTGCCAAACTGCATCACCTTGGAGCCTCCGCCCTGTAGCTGGTTCATCATAAAAAAGATAAGGCCGAACATGATGATGAAGGGTAAAGCGCTGATCAAAATTTGAATCCATATGGACTGCTGCTGGTTATTTACCACAAAGGGCACATCTTCATCCAGCAATAGCTGGCTAATGTCATAGGTGTCTAAAAAGGCAACCTTAAACGGAGTGCCGTCTACCAGGGTGCCCTCTACCGCACTATCTTCCCCCATTACCACCAAGGGCTCTTCCGTACTTATCCTGTTCTCACCTATCATCTGTATAAATTCATTAATGGTGAGCTCTTCTGTTTGCTGGGATAAAAACAGGGGATTTCTAAATATCAAAAACATAACCACGATCAGCAGTATTAGCAATGCAATATTTTTAAAACTTCTATTTCTAAAACCCTTATTGTCAGGTTCTTTATTCAAATTAAAACAACTCCTCTTTCCAGAAAATTAGGCAATATTTAATCCTCTAGATTGCCCATTTGATAATAATATAATTACTGCTCATTTTCAATATACCCGATAAAAGGAAGGTTTCTATATTTTTCGGCAAAATCGAGGCCATAGCCCACTACAAATTTATTGGGAATTTCAAAGCCCTTATACTTTATATCATTCTGCTGTTTGCGGGGAACTTTCTTATCCAGCAGGGCACAAACTTCAATGGATTTGGGATTCCTGGCCCCCAGGTTTTTAATCAAATAATTAAGGGTTCGGCCGGAATCAACAATATCCTCTATTATCAAGACATCTTTTTTTTCGATATTGAACTCCAAATCCTTGGTTATCCTTACTATACCGGAGCTAACTTTGGAATTGCCATAGCTGGACACTGCCATAAAATCAAACACTACTGGAATCTGGACATGCCGGCAGATATCTGCCACAAAAATAAAGGAGCCCCGGAGAATTGAAACCAGTACTGGAGTCTTTCCCCTGTAATCATCAGTTATCCTCTGCCCCAGCTGCCTTATTTTTTCCTGCAGCTTATCCTCTTCAATTAACACTTTAATTTTGGTGCTTCCGTCTATCACCATCAAACCGTCATCATCTCTTTGGTATCTATAGCTGTTCATAATACCTCTTTTTGCCTTAGTCTTGCCATATTTTTATATGTAGAACCTTTTTGGTCCCGGAAGTTATTCTGGCCCTATGGTCGACCCTGTGTCCTCCAACCCAAATAATCTTTTCCTTATCTACAAATATGGGAACCATACTCTTCTGATAGCCGGGAATTTTAAGGTCTGTAAAAAAATCCTGTAACTTTTTATCGCCGGTTAAGCCTAAAGGCTTAAACCTGTCGCCTTTTTCCCAATTCCTTATTTTAACAGGAAACCTAATTTTACCATAATCCAGGAATGCTTCAAAACGGTTTGCCAACTTATGGCAATCATCCTCCGGCCGGTCAATTATAGCGGCCTGCAGCTTCAGCCCAAAACCCGGCAGCGTTTGGATGCTTCCATCCATATTTTTTAATTCATACTCCAGCTCTGCCGGCTGCAGCAAGTGCGAATACCTGGCCGGCAACTGGCCTTTTAGCAGGTTATTTATAAAATATAATTTCCCTGCCTGTTTGATTACCAATACTTCCCGGCAGGGCTGTATTTGCCTGGTCTCACTGCTGACTGCTATCTTTATTATACCTTCTATATTCTTGCTGCTTATATTAACCAGGTATCCCCTTATCCGGCCCAACGCTTCTATTACCACCCTTCTCTGCAGTGCCGGATGCAGGCGGCCCAAATCTTCAGTATTTAGACTCATTAGCAATGTTTTATGCTGCAAGGAGTAAATTTCTGCCTGTCCGGACAGCCACCCTTCCGCTTGGCCCGAAAGGTAGCCGTCTTCCAGGCGGGCCGTTTCTGCAGCCCTTAAAATATTAGGTTTCGCATTAGGCCAGATGTTTTTTTGTATAAAAGGCAGCAGCAAATTCCTGATCCGGTTACGCCTGTACTTGTTTTCTACATTGGTACTGTCCAGGCAATAATCAATACCTTCTTTTGCCAGGTAATTTAAGATATCGTTCCTCCAGGTCTCAATTAGAGGCCTGACTATATTGCCGGAGACCGGCTTTATGCCGCTCAGGCCCCTGGTTCCGGAACCCCTGAACAGGTTCATCAATACTGTTTCTATCCTATCATCAGCATTGTGCCCCAGTGCTATGCGGCTGCATCCCAGCTCGGCTGCAGCTTCTGTTAGCAGAGAAAGCCTTACCTTGCGTGCTGCTTCCTGGAAGGACAGCTGCTTTTCCTGGGCTACCCGGGCTGCATCCACAGTCCGCAAGACCATGTTTAAACCCATATCTGCACATAAATCCTTCACAAACCGGGCATCTACCCTAGACTGGCCCCGGCGGGTAACATGGTCCAAATGAAAAACATGGATGCTAAGCTGGTACCTGGGGGCAAGCTGGGACAATACCTGAAGCAGGCATACAGAATCAGGCCCCCCGGATACGGAGACTAAAACCTTGTCATTAGGCTTTAGCATGGAGTATTTGGCAATAGTGCTATTTACTTCTGACACCAAATCTGTAGGCATAACTAAGGCAAGCCCATCCTTTCCCTCATATATTCAGCAGTAGATTCAGGAGTAGTTATGTTTATATTTACCCCGGTTCCCATCTCAAACCCGGCCTTGATGGTAAGCTTGGGCAAAAACTCCAGATGCCAGTGATAATAATGGCTGGCATCAATGGCGCTGGGGCTGGTATGTATATAATAGTTGAAGGCAGGATTACCCAGTTCGCGGTAAAAGAAATCCAGAACCAGTTTAAGGCAGGAGGCCAATGATTTTTTCTGGGGCCCATCAATATACTCAAAATTAGAGCAATGGGAGCGGGGCACGATCCAGGTTTGGTATGGAGACCCGGAAGCAAAAGGCTGAAGCACCATAAAATGACGGTTCTGGTATACTACCCTTTTCGCTTCCCGGCTTTCAAACTTTAGCATATCACACATGGCGCATTTTTTATTCCGGTTAAAATAATTGATAGTGCCCTCAAGCTCTTTACCCAGCACAGGAGGTATAAAGGGGAGCCCGAACAACTGTGAATGGATATGATCCAGGGAAGCTCCTGCTTCCCTGCCCTGATTATGCATGATAATTATGGACTGGATTCTATCATCAGCCTTAAGTTCATTAATTCTATTCTGGTAGGCGTCCAGCATAGCCATAATCTCTGGGGGTGACAACAGGGCTATATCACATATATGGCGGGGGGAAGCAATTATTACCTCATGTACCCCAAAACCGGTCATGGTACGGTATAAGCCTTCTTTGCCGCTGTGCAAATCTACCTCTGGTATCAAGGCGGGAAACTTATTGGGTACCACTCTTACCTGCCAGCCTTCACTATTAGGTTTACGTTTCTTACCTGAATCCAAGGCATATACTTCCCGGGGGGTCATGCCTTCATTGCCGGCACAGAAAGGGCAGGTATCATTATTGGCTTCCACAGGCTTACTTTGCGGCACGCCTCTAAATTTATCCGGCCGCTTGGCCCTTTCAGTGGCAATTATGACCCAATCGCCGGTTATTAAGTCTTTTCTGAGTTGGGGCAAAATTATGTACTCCTTTTAAAAAAACCGTTATTATATTTACTTTAAGTAATATTTGCAACTTCCTAAGATGAAAGCAACTCCCTTATCTTGGCCTTCAATGGGCCTAAATCTGAGGACTTGACCAGGTATTCATTGGCCGCCCAGGTGGAAAAATCCTGGGAATATTCTCCATAGGCAGTATAAAGTATTATGGGCACCTTCTTGTCCATCTTCCTTATCTTATGCATAAGTCCGATGCCGTCTAGGCCCTCCATCTTGATATCTATGGTTATAAGGTCGGGCCTGGCCTGGATATAATACTGGTAACCCTGGTTACCGTCCTCTGCCGACCACACCTGGTAGCCCTCTTCGGTAAGCTCAGCCTCATAAAGGTTTCTGAGATTGTCTTCATCTTCCACTATCAGTATTGTTTTCATGTTTGCCTCCGGCTTCAGGCAATTTTATGGTAAAAATAGTATTATCCTTTTTGCTGTAAACGTCAATTTCTCCCTTATGCTCGGTTATCAATGTTTTGGTAATGGCCAGGCCCAGGCCGGTGCCTTCCTTCTTGGTAGAATAAAAGGGAAGAAATATCTTATCTATATCCCCCTTTTCAATAATGGAGCCCCTGTTTCTGATACGGACCTCGGCCCACCCTGCCTTGCTGCCTACCTGGATGCTTATCTTCTCCCCGCTATAGGATGCCTCTATGGAGTTCTTGATCAGGTTTATAAAAGCCTGCTTAAGTTTTTCCGGAGACCCTTTCACCCATAACTCCTGGCCCGGAGGCAGGCCAGAGCTTACATCAATTTCCAGCTTGCGGTCCCGGGCATAGGCCCCGGTTATCTGTACGCATTGGGCCAGGATATGGCCCAGGCTTATTACCTTTAGCTCTTCTTTTTTTCCGCTATGGCTGTACTGCAGGGTCTGGTTTACTATATTTTCCAGCCGCTCTACCTCCTGTATAATTATATCCATGCTTTCAGTATCAGTTTTGGCTCCCTTAAAGTGATCTTTTCTAAGCCTCCGGGCATAACCTCCAATAGCGGCTAATGGATTCCTGATTTCATGGGCTACATGAGCCGCAAATTCACCCAGCTGGGCTAATTTTTTTAAACCCTCCAGGGTTTCTTCCAGATGCACCCTTTCCGTAATGTCATCCATAATAATTATAATGCCTTCAGTTTGGGACTGGCTGTCCTTTAGAATGGACAGGTTCAGGTTACAAATTTTGCTGCCGTGGCCCAGGTCCGCTTCTACCCTGCTAAGGGTACGGTTTTTATCAGCTTTTATTACTTTTTTTAACAGCCTTTTTATGTTTCTGCCCCTGATTTTTAAATTAGCTGCAGCCACCGGCCTGCCTAACAGCTGCTGCCTGGTGGCTGACAGCATACGGCAAAAACTAAAATTGCAGGCATTGATGTTAAATTCTGTATCTAGTACACAGATTCCAATAGGGATATTTTGCAGTATGTTTTCATTGTATTCCTTTAAGTATCTTATCTTTTCATTGACTTTAACCAGCCGGTTAACTATATGTTTTAGGTCATGGTAAGCATTGGCATTCTCTATAGCCAGGGCTGCCTGCTGGCTTAGCATGCCTAAAAAACTTATGTCTTCTGCAGTAATCTCCCTGCGGTTATATTTGTTATCCACTATCATCAATCCCAAACGGCGGTTAAAGGAAGCCAAAGGGATAATACAGAACTTACCGTAATCTATAAAAGAGAGCAGCTGCGGCTCAACTTTACCCTGGAATCCAGGCTGGTCTATATCAACATTTATAACTTTGTTTTTATGGTATGCCTGGGCAGCCAGCTTTCCGGAGTCAAGGCCGATTTTAATATATTTTATTTGCCGGTCCAGTTCGGAACTATAGCCCTTCTGGCAGCTGTCATGGTTCAGGAAATCTTCCAAGGAGCAATTTATTTGCTTTATATGCTGCCATATACGGTGGGCATCCTGGTAACTGTCCGGCCCTACCGCCAACCTGCCTTCCAAATATTTTTGGCTGCTGTCTGCTAAAAAAAGATAGGCCCGGTTAAACCCGAATCCATCCCCGAAAGTAACTCCGGTAAGGATAGTGCGTAAAATCCGGGGCAGGTCCAGGGTAGAGGAAACATACTTGGATATTAAATACAGTATATTAAGTTTCCTTAAGGTAGAACTTTCTTCATTTTCCCTTATTTTCATTTTTGGCAGAAAGATAAAGTTGCTGGTAGCTTGCTGCTGAACTCTTCCAGGAAAAATCCTTGCTCATTCCGTTTACCATGATCCTTTTCCACTGGGCTGGGTCCTGGTAAAAAGAAAGGGCAGACTTTAAGGCTTCCAGCATATGGCTGGTGGAATAGGGTGAGAATTTAAACCCGGTGCCTCCCGCCGCTATATCCTGCTGGCTGCTTATGCCCTGTATGGTATCAGACAAGCCCCCCGTATCCCTGACCACCGGAACAGTGCCATATCTCAGGCTGATTAGCTGCCCCAGGCCGCAGGGCTCATAAAGGGAAGGCATCAAAAACATATCGCACCCGGAATAAATAAGGCGGGCCAGTTTATCGCTATAGGCAATATTTACGCTCAGCTTCCCTTTATACTTGCGGTTATAGTCCTGTAAAAGCTTCTGGTAATGCTGGTCACCTGTTCCCAGCACTATTAGCCTAAATCCCATATCCAGGATACTTTCCAAAGCTTCCACCACTAAATCCAGCCCTTTTTGGGCTGATAGCCTGGACACTATGCCTACCAGGGGAGCTTTATCCGGTTCCCGGTTAAAATAATTTTTCAACAGGTATTTCTTGCATTCCGTTTTTCCTTGCAGGTTGCTTTTACTGTACCTGGTACACAGGTTCTGGTCCCTTTGTGGATCCCATAATTGGTAATCTATGCCGTTTACGATACCGGTTAAATCCTTTCGCCTGGATTTTAAAACCCCTTCCAGTTTTTCCCCGTACAGGGAGGTCAATATCTCCTGAGCATAGGTAGGGCTCACCGTGGTTATCTTATCCGAAAACACTATGCCTCCCTTCATGAAATTTACCTGGCCAAAGAACTCCAGCCTATCGGTAGAAAAATATTCCTTTTCCAGGCCTATCATATCCAGCACCCGGCTGCTGTAAATTCCCTGATACGCCAGGTTGTGGATGGTAAACACGGTAGAAGTAGAGCTGAAAAATTCTTTTTCCAGGAAATTAGATTCCCTTATCTGGTGAAGGTATACGCTTACCAATGCGCTGTGGTAATCATTTAAATGGATAATGTCCGGAGCCAGGTCCAGCTCTTCCAATGCTGCCAGCACTGCTTTGGAAAAAAAGGCAAACCTTAAAGGATTGTCCCTGTAGTCTCCCTTGGGAGTGCCGTAAATGTAGTTGCGGTCAAAAAAACGGTCGTTTTTTATAAATATAAACCGTATACCCTGCTCGCTGCCTTCCAAAAGATCATAAAACTCTTCCTGAAAATCATTCATGGCCACATTCAAGCCCTGCTTTATGGCCTTAAACTGATGTTGACCGCTAAAAATACGGGGGTAGAAAGGCATAACCACCACACACTCTAACCCCTGTTGGGTAAGGGCAGCAGGCAGGGCCCCTACCACATCCGCCATGCCCCCGGTTTTAGCAAAGGGTACCGCTTCTGTAGAACACATGGCAGTCAGCATCAGGCAACCTCCTTTTATAGTTAACTTAATCCTATTATTACTCTAACTGTTTTAAATGTGAAATGTAAAAAAAGTTTAATTGCTTTTGCCCTTCATCTTTGATAATTTTAATAAAAAGCAACTTTTACCATTTATGAGAAATAAAATACCAACCTTGCTAACCGAAGATGATATCTACCTGTTCAATGAAGGAAACCATTTCCGGCTTTATGAAAAATTAGGGGCACATGCCTTACAGGACGGCTATTATTTTGCCCTGTGGGCTCCCAATGCCCAAAAGGTATCGGTGTTTGGGGATTTTAACCAGTGGAACAAGGAAGGCTTTCCCCTGCAGCCCAGGTCAAATTCAGGCATTTGGGAAGGGTATGTGCCAGGCCTGCCTGCAGGAAGCCTGTACAAATTCCATATTATATCCCGCTATAACGGCTATGAGGTAGACAAGGCTGACCCTTTTGGCTTTTGCTTTGAACAACCTCCCCGCACCGCAGCAGTAACCACTAATTTTGATTACCGCTGGCAGGACCAGGATTGGGAACAGCAGAGACCCAGGGTAAACAGCCTGGATTCACCCTGGGCGGTCTACGAGCTCCACCTGGGCTCCTGGGCCAGAAAGGGGGAGCATAACCAATGGTTTACCTACCGGGAGCTGGCCCCTATGCTGGCAGACTATATTAAACGTACCCATTTTACCCATGTGGAATTCATGCCGGTAATGGAGCATCCTTTTTACGGCTCCTGGGGTTATCAGATTACCGGTTTTTTCAGCCCTACTTCCCGCTATGGAAGCCCGGAAGATTTTATGTATTTGATAGATTACCTGCACCAGCAGGGCATAGGGGTAATATTGGACTGGGTCCCCTCCCATTTTCCTGCCGATCAGCACGGGCTGGGTTTTTTTGATGGTACCCACCTCTACGAACATGCCGATACCAAAAAAGGGCTGCACCCAGACTGGGACTCCCTGATATTTAACTATGGCCGCAATGAGGTCCAGTCTTTTCTGGTAAGCAATGCTTTTTTCTGGCTGGAAAAATATCATATAGACGGCCTGAGGCTGGATGCAGTGGCTTCCATGCTATATTTGGATTATTCCAGGAAAGAAGGCCAGTGGATCCCCAACCAGTATGGGGGAAATGAAAACCTGGAAGCCATTGATTTCTTGCGCAAGCTCAACACCCAGGTATATGAACACTATCCCCATGTCCAGACCATAGCCGAAGAGTCCACCTCCTGGCCCATGGTTTCCAGGCCTACCTATGTAGGCGGATTGGGGTTTGGGCTAAAATGGGATATGGGTTGGATGCACGATACCATAGAATACTTTAAAAAAGACCCGGTTTACCGCAAGCATCACCAGGACTTACTTACTTTCCGCATGATTTATGCCTTTCAGGAAAACTTTATGCTGGCCTTGTCCCACGATGAAGTGGTGCATGGAAAGGGTTCCATGCTGGGCAAGATGCCTGGTGACTACTGGCAGAAATTTGCAAATTTAAGGCTGCTGCTGGCCTATATGTATACCCAGCCCGGAAAGAAAATGCTGTTTATGGGCATAGAGCTGGGCCAATGGTCGGAATGGGACCATGAAAAAAGCCTGGATTGGAGCCTGCTGGATTACGAGGCTCACCAGAAATTAAACCGGCTGGTAAGCGATCTTAACAGCCTGTATAGGAATGAACCTGCACTGCATCAGCTGGATTTTTCCTATCAGGGCTTTTGCTGGGTAGACTGCAGCGATTACATGTCCAGCGTAATCTCTTACCTGCGCCAGGGAAAAGATAATTCGCAGGTAATGCTAATAGCTGCTAATTTTACTCCGGTAATCAGGGAAGGATACCGCCTGGGAGTACCCCTTGAGGGATACTGGCAGGAGATAGTTAATACTGACTCCCAGGATTATGGGGGCAGCAATGTGGGCAATCTGGGGGGACAAAAAAGCCGTGCTATCCCCTATCACGGCCAGCCCTGCTCCGTTAACCTTACCCTGCCTCCCCTGGCCCTGGTAATCTTAAAATACCAAGGTTAAGGAATTGCCTTTGCCTTTTTTCCGCTTTTAACCGTATTATTGATTAATATCGGTGAATTAAATAAAATTTAGCTATGAACAAGTTTATCTGTATACACGGTCATTTTTACCAGCCTCCCCGGGAAAACCCCTGGCTGGAGTTTGTGGAGCTGCAGGATTCTGCTTATCCCTACCATGACTGGAATGACCGCATAAGCTCTGAATGTTATGCCCCCAATACCGCATCCAGGATAATATCACCGGAAAACAAAATCATAGATATAGTCAACAATTACTCTAAGATAAGCTTTAATTTTGGGCCTACCCTGCTGTCCTGGCTGTCTGTCCACCGACAGGCTATTTATGAAGCTATCCTGGAAGCAGACCGGATAAGCATGGAAAATTTTTCCGGGCACGGTTCTGCCCTGGCCCAGTGCTATAACCATATTATAATGCCCCTGGCTAACCGCAGGGATAAAGAAACCCAGATAATATGGGGCATTGAAGATTTCAAGCATCATTTTTCCCGGATGCCGGAAGGCATGTGGCTGCCGGAAACCGCAGCGGATATGGAGACTTTGGACCTAATGGCAGAACATGGCATCAAATTCACCATTCTGGCCCCCCGGCAGGCTCAACGGACCAGAAGCCCCGGAAGCCAGCAATGGAATGAGGCCAGTGGAGGGGCAATCGACCCCAGGCATCCCTATCTGGTAAGGCTGCCTTCCGGAAACAATATAGCCGTATTTTTTTATGACGGAGCCATATCCCATGATATTGGTTTTGGCAAGCTGTTGGAAGACGGCCTGGGTTTTGCCCAGCGCCTGGTTTCAGCTTTCAGCCAGGATGACAAGGACCAGCTGGTAAACATAGCCACTGACGGGGAGACCTACGGGCATCACCACCGTTTTGGGGAGATGGCCCTCTCTTATTGCCTTTATCACCTGGAGGCCAACAACCTGGCTAAAATCACCAATTACGGGCAATACCTGCAATCACATCCTCCCCAGCTGGAAGCAGAGATAGTAGAAAATTCCTCCTGGAGCTGTGCCCATGGGGTATGCCGGTGGAATGAAAACTGCGGCTGCCATACCGGTGCCCATCCTGAATGGAACCAGCAGTGGAGAAAGCCCCTGCGCCAGGCTATGGACTGGCTTAGGGACCGGTGTGCAGAAGCCTATGATAAGCATTCTGCGGCTTATCTGCTTAGTCCCTGGGATGCCCGCAATAACTATATTAAAGTTATATTGGACCGGTCAGAGGACAATGTAGCCAAGTTTATGGAAAGCCACCAGTCCCGGCAGCTGGCCCCGGAAGAAAGGGTAACCTTGCTCAAACTCTGTGAGCTGCAAAGGCATGCTATGCTTATCTTTACCAGCTGCGGCTGGTTCTTTGATGATATTTCAGGTATTGAATCGGTGCAGATACTAATGTATGCTGCCCGGGCCCTGCAGCTAATCCAGGAACTAACCGGCCAAAAACTAACCGAAGAATTTAAGGAAATCCTATCCCAGGCTCCCAGCAATAAAGATGCCTACCAAAACGGCAGCCGGGTCTATGAGCAGCTGGTAGAACCGGCCATACTGGACCTGCTGAGGGTAGGCGCCAATTATGCCCTTTCTTCCATATTTGAAAAATATCCGGAACAGACCCTGCTCTACTGTTACCAGATCAAGAGCCATATTTATGAAAAAATAAAAATGGGAAGACAAAAACTGGCAATAGGCAGGTGCAGCCTTACTTCCACCATTACCGGGGAGAGGACCGGCTTAAAATTTGCCGTGCTCCACCTGGGAGACCATAACCTTATCGGGGGCATACACCATAACGGGCAGGAACCATCTTTTGACCCAATCCATAAGCATATAAAGGAATCTTTTCTAAAAAGTGATATTCCCCATACCATTTCCCTGATGGACCAATATTTTGGTTCCCATAATTATTCCCTGTGGCATCTTTTTAAAGATAAACAGAGAGAGATCATATCCATGGTAACCAAGCCTGCCCTAAAAGAGATAGAGCAGGCCCACCGCCAGATATATGATCATAATTACCCGGTAATGCAGGCCATGAACCAGATGAACATTCCCTTGCCGCCGCCCTTTGCCTCTGCCCTTAGGTTTATCTTTAACACCGATTTACAAAAAATATTATCCGACCGAAAAGCCAAGACCAAAAAACTGGGCCAACTGGTAGATGAAATAATGCGCTGGCCCATACAGCTGGACACCAAAACCATAAGTTATGTAGCCAGCCAGGCCATAACTGAAATGATAAGAAAACTTTATCAAGCTCCCCGGGATAAAATGATGCTGTCCGCTATCAAGTCCCTGCTCCAGATACTGCAGCCCCTAAACCTTGATTATGACCTGTGGGAAGCCCAGAACCTTTATTTTTACCTAAGCAGGAAGACCTATCCCCTACTGCTGGAAGCAGCCAAGGACAATGATGCCCATGCCCGGGAATGGGTAGACTATTTCCAGCAGCTGGACCAGTATATGCCTTCAAGGAGCCTTTAATGGAGGGACACTTTCCTGCAGGTGGACTTAAACCAGGCCCAAAATTAACCCAGCCGGTACGCCGTAGCGGTATACTGCTGCATATAAGTTCACTGCCTTCGGACTTAGGGCTGGGGGATTTTGGGCAGCAAGCTTACCGCTTTGCCGATTATTTAGAGAGTGCGGGACAGACCTGCTGGCAAATACTGCCCCTTAACCCTACCACCCAGCGCCATTACCATTCTCCCTACAGCTGCAGCTCTGCCTTTGCCTTAAATCCCCTGTTTATAGACCCTGGGCAACTGGCCGACCAGGGACTGATATCCAAAAGGCCTGCCCCCCCTTGGTCCGGGGCATGCCCTATTTCTGATTACCAATATGCAGCTAAATTAAAAACAAAAATAATTGATGAAGCCTGGAATAATTTTTCACCAAGTTCCCATGGCCCATACCATAAATTCTGCCAAAATAATTATTGGTGGCTGGATGATTACGCTTTGTTTGCCACCATAAAAACCCATATAAGCAGCCTGCCCTGGAATCAATGGCCGCCGGATTTAAGGGATAGAAATCCTAAAACACTAAAACAGCTATCCAGCCAATACAGCCGGCAAATAGAAAAAGAAAGGTTTGTTCAGTTTATTTTATACCGCCAGTGGCATAACCTTAAACAATACTGCAACCACAAAAACATAAAAATCATTGGGGATATGCCCATCTACCTCTCCGGTGACAGCGCTGAAGTATGGTCCCATCCCCATTTTTTCAAATTAGACCCCCAGGGCCAGCCCACCCAGGTAGCAGGGGTACCCCCCGACTATTTTTGCAGCCAGGGCCAGCTGTGGGGAAATCCCGTATACCGCTGGGACCGGTTAAAAGGGGACCGGTACCAATGGCTGATTGACAGGTTTACCCATAATTTCAAGCTGTTTGATATAACCAGGATAGACCATTTCAGGGGATTGGTATCCTACTGGGAAATACCGGCTTCAGAGAAAAATGCCGTTAAAGGTACCTGGGTAAAGGCCCCGGTCTATGATTTTCTGGACACTTTAATTTCCCGCCAGGGCAGCCTGCCCATAATAGCAGAGGATTTAGGCTATATAACCGATGATGTAAGAGAGGTGCTTAAGCATTATGGTTTTGCCAATATGAAAATACTGCTGTTTGCCTTTGGCCAGGACAACCACCCTTATTTGCCCCATCACTACCCGCCCCACTGCTATGTGTACACCGGTACCCATGACAACAATACTGCTGTGGGCTGGTTTAAGCATGAAGCCCTTCCTTCGGAAAGAGCCAGGCTCAGCCGATACACCGGCAAAAGGATAAACTCGCTGAATGTAAATTGGGAGCTTATAAGGCTGGCCATGCAATCGGTAGCATCCACCTGTATCATACCCATGCAGGATGTACTGGGGCTGGACAGCCAGGCCAGGATGAACCTTCCTGCTACTTTGGGAACCAATTGGAAATGGGCCCTTGGCCCGGATTATGGGGAAGATAAGAAAACAAAGGACAAACTTGCTTATTTTACTGAAACCTACGGCCGGTAGGATTTATTCTGCCGATATATTGAGCCGGGTAATACTGTCTGCATGTCCGGTAGCATTATCAATATCTACTATCACCCCGTTTATCCATACATCTAAAGTGGAAACCTCAAACCGGTGGGGCATAGCAGTTAAAAACCTCTCTATTATGATTTCCTTTTTTACCCCGATAACCGAATCCCTGGGGCCTACCATACCGGCATCAGTAATATAAGCGGTGCCCTGGGGTAGTATCCTTTCATCCGCGGTCTGTACATGGGTATGGGTCCCTATCACCGCGCTCACCTTACCGTCCAGAAACCATCCCATAGCCACCTTTTCCGAGGTCACTTCAGCATGAAAATCAACTATGATTATATTGGTTTCCTTCCTTAGCTTGGCCAAAATATTTTCCATGGTGCGGAAAGGGCAGTCCAGGTTGTCTATAAATACCCTGCCGCATAAATTGACCACTGCTACACTTTTAGACCCTGCATGGGCACCGGAAGAAATATAATAGCCATGGCCGGGGGTAGAAGGGGGATAATTAGCCGGTTTGATAAGACGGGCTTCCTTTTTTAGATACTCATATATTTCCTTTTTTTTATATATATGGTTTCCGCTGGTAATAACATCTATGCCCATGGACAGCAGGTTGTCGCATATGCTGGGAGTAATCCCCAAACCTCCCGCTGCATTTTCACCATTGGCTACCACCATATCGATTTCCTGCTCCTGCACTATGGACTGCAGTTTATTTTTAACCGCTTCCCTTCCGGGCTTGCCAAATATGTCTCCTAAAAATAATAATCTCAAACTTTTGCCTTTCTAATAATTGCTATTGCGCAAAATTTATCTTCCATTGCTCCTCTTCCTTTACCAGGGATATCTCCTGATCCTTATATAACTTTTCCTCCCCGTCATAAGAATCCATAAAATCTATGCATACCACCGCTATATTGTTTTTAACTTCTACCCAGTTTATTTCAAAATAGGTTATATCGGTTACATCGTTGAACTCTTTCTCAAACTCTTCCAAGCTGTATTCTTGCCTGTCCTGGCTGCTGATAAGCTCATAGGCCAGGGAGTAGTTCTTATCTACCAGGGCATCCAAAAAATTTTGGGTTATTTCAACCGCCAGGTCCAGGCTCTCTTCACTGGTAAACCGGTTAGTTATAGCCCGCTGCACCGTTTCTATGGCGGTACAGGAAAAAAGAGCCAATGCAGACATGCACAGGATAACTGCCACTACAATTATCTTTAATCTCTTAAATTTATACCAATGCATAACAATGATTATAATGGAAAAAACAAAAAAAATTTAGAAGGCTTTGCTTTTTGCCCTACCCGGCCTGAAAAAAAGAGTTATGTTTGGAATATCTACCCTGATTTTGGGCAAAAAAAAATTGGTAGCGGGGATAGGATTTGAACCTATGACCTTCGGGTTATGAGCCCGACGAGCTACCAGACTGCTCCACCCCGCGCCAAAACTTTTCACCGAGTGTATATTATAAACAATTTTGCCTATTTTTCAAATGCTAATTTTATTCTAACCATTATACAGCCTGCCCGGTACTTCCACCCTCTTGTTTATAAGCACTGCTTTTTTTAATACTTCCTGCAGCTTGAAATCAAAAGCCATGCTTTGAATATCCAGCCGCATCAACGGATAACGGCTGTCATTTTTCTTAATGTAAAAGCCGTTTTTTATCAGAAACCCTATGGGAACCATAGCTGTTTTTTGCTCCTGAACTGTATTTCTCTGGCCAATAATTTCTAAAGCCTTAACCCTTTTTTTTATCATATCCTGCTCTAAAGAAAGCAGCAGCCTTTGGCCTATAAACATCTTTCTATGCTGGGATTTTACAAATATACACCCAATAAAGGTGGCCTCCGGATCAGGAGGGTAGATTTTAAAGGATTTTACCCCGGGAAACAGGTAGGGCTTACCATAGATGATTATGCCGGCAATACTATCCCCGGTAAAAGCAGCCTTTATTTTTCCTCCATAGCGGTAGAAGCATTCCAGGTCACCTTTCCGGAAACGGGCTCGATAATATAACTTGCTTTTAATTATATTTAATATGGAGCCGGAAGCAGTATAATTTTTATCACTGCATTCAAACCAGAAATGGCAATGGGCACAGCGTATATCCAGATCAAGGTACTCTTTTAGTCCTATATTTCTGATAGTAGTGTTCATGGATAAAAAATTATATTATAATTTTTTACTATTATACCATTAATATCAGTAATTACTGTTTTTATGGTTTTTAGATTGGAGATATAAATTGTTAGGGCAAATTTAACTACTATATTGGGTGCATATGAGTAAAAAAATTACATTCGATTACTGGAAACATCTTTATGCGGACCGGATCTCTAATATGTATTCCTCAGAGATCAGGGATCTGCTGGCTCTTTCTGCCCGCCCCGATATAATTTCTTTTGGTGGCGGAAACCCTGAAGTTAAATCACTTAATTTCCAAAAACTGGAAAAATATGTTAAAAGGGCCCTTTCCATTGATGGAGACATAAGTCTGCAATACAGCAGTTCTGACGGCTATTATCCTTTTAAAACCAAGCTGAGGGAAGTAATGAAACTGGAAAATATAGAGGCAGACGAAGAGGATATGATAGTTACTACCGGAGGCCAGCAAGCATTGGACCTGCTGGCCAAGGTATTCATAAACTCGGGAGACCTGGTAGTGGTAGAGGCACCCAGCTATACCGGTGCTATTAATTCTTTTCGTTCCTACCAGCCCCAGATAATAGGGATCCCGGTAGACCGCCATGGCATTAAAGTGGATTTGCTGGCCCAGACCTTGAAACAGCTGTACCAGGAAAAAAGATCAGTAAAATTCATATACCTGGTTCCCAATTTTTCCAATCCCAGCGGGGTAACCCTGAGCCTGGAGCGCAGGAAAAAGGTTCTAGCCTTAGCCCAGCAATACAATACGGTTATCATAGAAGATAACCCTTACGGGATGCTCAGGTATGAAGGCAAGCCGGTCCCCTGCATCAAAGAACTGGACCAGAAACAGGATAACATGCATGTAATTTATATGAGCACCCTGTCCAAGCTCCTGGCTCCCGGTTTCAGGATAGGCTGGGTAGTAGCCCCCCATCTAATAATTCAGAAGTTGGCCCTGGGAGTGCAGTCTGCTGATCTGTGCACCAGTACTTTTTCCCAGAGGATTGCCTATGAATATTTTTCTGATCCAGCGTGGATAGATAATATCAAAAGGTTTATTGAAATATATTCTGAACGGAGGGACGCCATGCTGCAAACCCTGGCTGAAACTTTACCCGAAGGCTGCAGCTGGTCCAAGCCCGAGGGAGGCTTTTTCATTTGGCTAAAATTGCCTTCCTACCTTAATTCCAAGGAAATGCTGGCAGATGCGGTAAGAAACAAGATAGCCTATGTGCCCGGCAGCGGGTTTTATGCCGATGGCCGTGGTACAAATGAAATAAGGCTGGCTTTCTGTTCTGAAAATCCCGATAACATCAAAAAAGGCATTAAGATACTTTCCAAGATAGTTAAGGATAAGATTAAATTATATAAAAGCTTTAAATAAAAGAGTGTGATAAAAATGAAAAAAAATATCGCTGTGCTCATGGGTGGAAGGTCTTTGGAAAGGGAAGTCTCTATTAAAAGCGGCCAGAGAATTTCCAATGCCCTTAGAAAACTTGGCTATAATGTTATCAAACTGGATATGGACCAAAATATCATTGATAATTTAATCCAATCCAAGATAGATGTGGCCTATATTGCCCTACACGGTAAAGATGGGGAAGACGGGACCGTGCAGGGTATGCTGGAGACCTTGGAAATACCCTATACCGGACCCGGTGTTTACCCTAATATGCTAAGCTTTGACAAGATAATATCCAAGCAGATCTTTACCAAGTTTGATATACCTACTCCACCCTTTTATTTTTTGAATGAAAGCTCTTTCCGTGAACTGGGAGCCAGTAAGCTTTTGCCTTTAATCATTGATAAGCTGGGTTTGCCTCTTATCGTCAAACCATCAGCACAGGGATCGGCCCTGGGCATAAAAATGGTACAAAAAAAGGAAGAGTTTTCTGATGCTATTATCTCTGCCTTGGGCTACAGCAAAAAAATATTGATTGAAAAATATATTGAGGGTTGCGAGCTTGCAGTAAGCATTATTGGAGATAAGAAACCTAAAATACTTCCCAGTGTAGAGATAGTTCCCCAGAAAGACTTTTTTGATTTTTCTTCCAGGTTTTCAGTGGATGAAACAGAATACTTTGTTCCAGCAAGGCTGGATAAAAATCAAATAAAGTCGGTAGAAGAAACTGCCCTGCGGGTTCACCAGGTCTTAGACTGCACCAAGCTTTCCAGGGTTGACATCATCTTTGATAAGGAAAATAATGTGCCCTATGTGCTTGAACTCAATACTTCTCCTGGAATGACAGATACCAGTTTACTGCCTATGGCTGCCTTGGAAGCGGGCATAAGTTTTGAACAGCTGGTAGACAAGATAGTAAAAATGTCTCTTTGACAGAATATTTCTGCTCTGGTAATATTTTTGGCGCGTCCCTGTAGCTCAGATGGATAGAGCACAGGATTCCTAATCCTGGTGTCGGCAGTTCGAATCTGCCCAGGGACACCATATTTATACATTAATTAATTATAATATTATATTTTAATCAAGATATTAATTATGGTTCGAATCCTCTCTCCACAGTCACCTATTTATTAAATAAATCCAGATATTTTCTTAATACAAAAAGGCGATTCCTTGAATATCCTGTAATTTCGTTAAGTAGGCCTAGTTCTACCAATGAATTGATTAAACGATTAGAACTGTTAAAGCTGATATTTAGTTTTTTCATTATTTCCTTATTATTGGTAATTGGTTTTGAGAATAAATAATTCAATAGTTTTCTAGCTTTTTTAGCTCGACTTCCTAAAACAATGATTTTTTCTTCATACTCTTGTTTTAGTTTAATGATTTTTCTAAAAGTTTCTATACTATCATTAGATATATATATTACTCCACTTAAAAAAAATTTAATCCACTGCTCTAAATTATTATCTTTCCTGACCATTGTTAAAGAATCATAATAGGAGGCTCTATTCTTTTCAAAAAATGCCGATAAATACAGGGTTGGTTTTGTCAAGATTCTAGATTCGACAAGTTGTAGAGTTACTAAAAGTCTACCCATTCTCCCATTTCCATCTAAAAAAGGATGGATAGTCTCAAACTGATAATGACTTATACCAATTTTTATCAATATAGGAATTTCTAAATTTTTATTATGCCAGAATTTTTCTAAGTCTGTTAAGAGATTGGGTACATTTTCCGGGTGGGGTGGAATAAAAAAGGCATCTATTAGAGAGGAACCCCCTATCCAGTTCTGGCTTTTTCTTATTTCACCAGCGGATTTGTATTGGCCTCTGACACCTTTTAATAATTTTTTATGTGTATCTTTTATTAAACGGATACTTAAAGGGATTTTATCTAACTTCGAAATTGCATAATTTATAGCCTGTATATAGTTTTGGACCTCATTCCAATCGTCTCTTTTTTCAGGGGTTATCTCATCCCTGGGTAGGATTGCTTCCTCTACTCGTGTTTTTGTTCCCTCTATCATGCTCGATCTAGTTGCCTCTTTTATAACATGCATTTTTATATAAAAGTCTATATCTGGAATAAGATTGGAATAGGCATTAAGCTCTCCTAAAAGTCTCATAGCCTGAGATAAAAGTAAATCTATTTTTTTATCAGCCCAATCAAATTTCCTATTAATCTCAGAAGGATTAAAGCTTTTATAGTGATATTGTTTTTTATAGATGCCTGCTTTAAAATTATCCATTATTTTGTAAATATAGATTTTTATATTGTCATTTTATCTATATTTTGGATATAAATCAATTTATATCTCCAAAATAGCAGGCCAGAAGTTTATTCAATACTTCAATAAATTGGTTCGAAATTTCGCAAGGTGGGGCAGCCACCTTTATACGCAGAAATTAAATTTAACAAGATTCACACATAGATTTTTTATTTACTAGTTTTATAAGCTTTACAAGCCTTTCTTCGTCAATATTTTGAAGAGATTTTATTTTTATATGTCTCATTGTTTTTCCGCTACCTTCAAAAAGAGTAATTTCTTTCTCACTTAAACCATTAATTGAAACACCAAGATTGACATTATTTTTAAAGGACCCAATATAAAATTTACCATCAGCAAAGACTGGCACACCCCATTTCATTTCTTCCTTTATTCCTGGTATAGTTTTATGAATAAGGTTTCTTAGGTAATTGCAAATCTCTTTCTGTAGGGTTTTTTGTTTATTGATATATTCATCAATTTTATGATCCATTATTTTCTCACCTCAAAAATTCCTAATATCAGAGCCGCCCTAAATCATATTTTATAACAATATTGGATAAATGAAACTTATAAACTCATTTCAGGTATAAATATACTGTCATTTAAGCTTAATAATTTGTTTTGAACTTCGTCTACTTTCGAACTTAATAGCGAAAGTAGATTATGAAAAATCATTAAATTGTTCTAATCCTTTCCATAGACAGTTCCAATTTTCAAAGCCCAGGGACACCATCTTAATAAGCTCTTCACAAAAAACCGGGATTTCGGCCAACAACGGGGGTATCATTTTTTTCTTTCTTAATCGTTGTTTAGTGAAGTTAGACTTTCACAAATTTTCCATAATTGATTTCTCGGTTCCTTCTCGTAAACAAATCTATTAGCTTTGACTTCACGCATTTTTTCATCATACAAAAATCCGTCCAGTTTCCGGTCAGTGGCAAGGATAGTATAAACCTTGGCCATTTCATCTGGGGATATTGAAAATCTGCTTTTAATTTTATACATGAATTTAAAAATAGAGCTTATGTTTTGATACCTGTTCATATCAATTTTTACATTAGTTACACGCACTGCATAAACAGAGACATTCGTATTTGAAAGCTTTTCTTTAAGGGACAAGCTGTTCATAAGCAATGCAAGTTTATTCTGGTAATAAGTCGCAGCTGGATTATATTTCTTCTGTCCTTGTAAATTATCAAAATCAAGTTTCAAGTTTGGGTAAAGCATAAGCCCTTGAGAAGATATATTGATAACTCTGGCATCACTGCTATCCTTCAACAAACTTAAGAGCTTGTTTGTAAGTAAAAATGGCGCTAGTACGTTTGTAGCAAATTGAGATTCATTTCCCTCAACAGTAATATTTGCAGATTTCCTGCTTAAATCAAAATCAGCGGCATTATTAATCAGAACATCTAATTCTCCAAAATTTGATATAAATTCATCCGCAAAGTCCCCAGTTTCTGACATCAAAGATAAATCCACTTTCATTACATATACATTAATGTTATTTGTTATCCTTTTTATCTGTTCACAAGCTTTTTCTCCAGATAGAATATTACGGCAAGCAAGAATAACACGATATCCTTTTGCGGCAATTTGTTCTGCAACACTTTTTCCAATTCCGGAATTTGCACCAGTTATTATACATGTGCTCATAGACAAGACTCCTTATAAAAATTATTTTTCAATAAATTAAGGCATTCTCCAAGCTCATTTATCATCAACCTGATATCTGAATTATTTCTAATAGGTATTTTTGAAAGATAGCCCTCTGTAAAGTATAATAATATTTTAAAAACAAGGTTTATATCTATATCCGGCTTAAACTTTGAATCATCTATACCTTTTAAAGCTATTTGATTACTAAAAGTCCTATTTTTTAATTTAAATTCCTTTATTTCACTTTCAACTTTCTTGTCTCCCTCACAATAAACACTACTTAAAAATAACAAAATTGAAGGGTATATTGACATTAATGAAAGCTTTGCATCTGTAGCTATCTTTACCCTTTCAAAAAAATCAGGACTCCATTTGCCGGACATCCCTTCTGACAGTAAATAGCTGCAATGCTCCAATAAAAAAAGATATAACGCCTTTTTACTTCCAAAGTAGTGGAAAACCATAGATTTTGAAATTCCTGCAGATAAAGCTATATCATTAATGGAGGTTTTTCTGTATCCATTTGCAGCAAATGCATTTATTGCAGAATTTATTATGCGTTTTTGTTTTTCTTCTGGAATACGTTTAAAGTTATCCATCCCATCCCTCCCAATTTAATAAACCGTTTCGGTCGATATTACTATATCCAAGTCGGCCAATTCTGTCAATTTAATTTTTGTTACCATATATCGTTAATTCCCCTGCCTATCCTATCTCTCAACTCCTTCTAAAAAAATTATCCATTGCCGAAAAGACTATTTTATATATTAGTATACCTTCCATTGTGGTTGGAGTTATCCTGGCAAAAACTGTTATGGTTTGCGGGAGTGCTGGTTAAAAAGAATATCTTGACCAAAAAGGTAGGTACTATAGTTTGGCAGGTATCGTTCTGGGTATAATTTTAGTCTTATATGCTGAATTTTTGCAGGCAGGATGTTTTTTAAAATATTATGGTAATAAAATTATATTCTTATTTCCTTAAAAACTGTTTTGAATCTATTTAGTTCTTTTAAAACCGGTTTGAAATTTCATAACCTTGGCCAGTCCGGTTTTATGCCATTGCAAAACTTAATTTAAATTCTTCTATTTTAAGTTTAAAACTTACTATTTCCCCATAATAAAAATTTCAAAATGTGTTCATTATCCCCAGCCACTTGCGCATGTTTGCCATGGCTACATTATCAATCGATAATTTATCTTGGCAATGGGGGTAACCCTACAAATAGGAACTCTATCTCATCAAAAATTGGCCACTTTACAAAATCAAAAATGTACCACAAAGAATATTTCTATACACTTTTTTAATAGTTTTGAAAAGAGTATTGAACAAAAGACTTTTATCTAATCTTATAAATATTCAGGGGTAATTCTTGATATGAATTTGTGATAATAGTTGACAGCTTAAATCAGTTTTATGTCCAATTATTTCATATAGTTTTTAATTGCTTTGATTCACGGATTGTGCTGTCAGGTAGTAGATTGTATAGCTCCGTGTTCCCTCAATAAATCTGCTATTGCCTCGGTACGTGCTCTTGGTAATCCAGTCATTCCAAACTGAGCCAACCTTGTTGTTGCCCAATCAAGGGATGTTTGCTTTTTGTCCAAAGTCCGGGCATTAACATCCGCACCCGAATTCAGAAGAATTCGAGCCGTTTCTTCAGCTTGGTAGAGCACGCTAAGGTGCAGGGCAGTCTCTCCATCTTCACCTGCAGAGTTCACGTCTGCTCCTGCTTCGATTAAGAGCTTGGCAATCTCGCTTTCGTCAAATAT
>JAQVDY010000007.1 GCA_028698215.1 Actinomycetota bacterium
TGGCTGGGGAGGGAGGATTCGAACCTCCGCCCTACGGTCCAGAGCCGCATGTCCTGCCACTAGACTACTCCCCAAAACGAATAACTATTATAATACGATATTATCAAGCAGGCAAATCTATTCTGAGCTTTTTTTAATGTAGAAAATAAAGGTATCTCCCTCTTTTTCTATTTTCAGCAGCTTATTGCCGGTGGTTCTAGACCAGCTTTTCATATCAGCTTCTGAGCCGGGATCATCTGCCAGCATTTTAAGCACTTGCCCTTTCTGCATGGAATTGATCATCTTTCGGGTTTCAAATATGGGAGCAGGGCAGTAAAGGCCTATGCAGTCTAGCTCCTGATCAACTTTTAAATCATTCATAGCCTTACTCCGCAGTTTGGGCATTTATCTATATTGTTGCTGACTGGGTAACCACATTCAGGACAATGCAGTATCTTTATATGGCAAACCTGGCATATAGGTGATTCCTTTAATTTAAGTTCAGCATCACAATAGGGACACTTGCAGCTGGATTGTTTATCCTTATCCATAATTACTCCTATTTTTTCTTTTTACTCTTATTACGGTAATCTTCAATAGCCTTATGAAGGGCATCGGCTCCCAGGTTAGAGCAATGCATCTTGTTCTTGGGAAGGCCCCCCAGCTCTTCTGCTACATCTTGGTTAGTTATTTTAAGAGCCTGGTCTAAAGTTTTGCCCTTGGCTATTTCACTAACCATGCTGGACACTGCTATGGCTGCTCCGCAGCCAAAGGTTTTAAATTTTACATCTTCCAATTTATCGTCTTTAACCTTGATGTAAAAAGTCATCATATCCCCACAGGTTGGATTACCTACTTCTCCGATTCCATCCGCATCCTTTATTTCTCCAACATTGCGGGGAGAGGAAAAATGATCCATTACCTTTTCACTATATGTAACCATAAATAACCCCTTTTCTAATCTTCCTTATACAAAGGAGACATCTGCCTTAATTTTGTAATTATGGGAGGCAGGACTTTAATAGTTCTTTTGACTTCCTGCTCCGTATTATATTTACCTAATGAAAACAGCACTGAACCCTGGGCCATGGTTGGACTTAGCCCCATGGATAACAATACCTGGCTGTTCTTGAGGGCTTGGGAAGCGCAGGATGATCCGCTGGCAGCGGCTATGCCCTGCATATTAAGCAGCAGCAATATGGATTCACCCTCAATATATTCAAAGCTTATATGCACATTTCCGGGCAGCCTTTGCTGGGGGTGCCCGTTAAGTTTAACATCCTTAATATTTTCCATAATGCCTTCTATCAGCATATCCCTAAGGCGTATTAACTGTTTATTGTTTTTACCCATGTCATTTCCTGCCAGTTCGGCAGCTTTGCCAAAACCGATGATAGCCGGTACATTTTCTGTGCCCGCCCTGCGGCCCCTTTCCTGGGTACCCCCTATAATAAATGGTTTTATCCTGATGCCTTTGCGGATATAAAGGGCTGCCGCCCCTTTGGGCCCGTACATCTGCTGGGAAGAAAAAGTATAGCAATCCAGGCCTAAATCATTTACATCCACTTCTATAATCCCCGCAGTGGCTACCCCGTCACTGTGGAAAACAACCTTGTTCTGGCTGGCAATGCCTGCCAGCTCCTTTAGGTTTTGTATGGTTCCTACTTCATTATTGGCATGCATGATGGATATCAAAACTGTTTCCGGGCGTATTGCCTTTTTGAGATCCCGGGGATTTACTAACCCGTATTCATCTACTGGAAGAAGGGTGTATTCCCAGCCTTGTTTTTTTAATTCCTTTAAGGGATTCAGTATGGAAATATGTTCAATGCTGGAAGATATAATATGGGTTCCCTTGGATTTGAGGGCTGAAGTTAGCCCAAACAAGGCAAAGTTATTGGATTCTGTTCCACTGGAAGTAAAATAAATCTCTTCAGGCTCAGCTCCAATAAGCCGGGCTACCTGGTTGCGGGCTTCCTCCATGGCATCTTTGGCTTCCTGGCCAAAGTCATGCAGGCTGGAGGGGTTTCCATAGTAATTAGAAAAGAAAGGCTCCATAGCCCTAAATACTGGGGGGTCTACCGGAGTAGCGGAAGCATTATCAAAGAATATTTTTTCTGCCATAATTTATCCCTTTCTTTTTATACAATTCTAAATTCTAATTAGTTTTTTGAAAAAATTCCACCAGCAATATATTAGGGGAGCTGGTTATGTTGACATATGGGTCAACAATTTTTAATATGGTTATATGCCAAAAAAGATGCATAGTTTCCGTCTGGACCAGAACTTAATAAAAAAAGCAAAAGCCAGGGCCAACCAGCTGGGTATATCCCTTTCTGCTTTTGTATCTTTGGCCCTATCCGATAAGATTGCCGGCCTTGGACCTGATAACTCTGTGGCCCGGGAGTTAAAACTGCTTAGAAAGCATCTGGAGCAAAGGCCAGAATAATAACATTTTAGCTGATTCCCAAGCCCTTTGCTATTTGAGTAAAAAGATAAAAAATACTATAATTTACCTGCTTTGCAATACAAATCTATAACATAATGGAAAGGGGCCAGGTAATGATTATTGGAATAGGTAACGTAGGCAGTACCTCGCTGAAGAGCAAGATAATAGATATTGATGACCAGAACAATATAAAAACTTTGGGTCAGGCTAACCTGGATAAAATAAAATCTGAAGGCCAGTCCAATTTTACCCACAGTGTGGGGGACGGAATAATTAAGAAAGAAACAGTAGAGGTATGCGGTTTTGAGGCCGGCATTAAGCTTATACTGGACTGGTATGTAGCTAATGGGGTAATCAGGAAGCCCCAGGACATAGAGGCCATGGGTTTTAAAACCATACTGGGAGTAAAAAATGGGGCCAACAGGCTAACTGCTGAAACATTGGCCGAGATGAAAAAATATGCATTTGTAGCTCCTGTGCACAATATCCCTTATATCGAAACCATAGGTATATTTGACCGGATTCTAGATGTTCCTATGGTGGGTGTTTTTGAGCCGTCTTTCCATTATTCTATTCCTGAATCCAGGAGGCTTACCGGCCTTCCCTGGGAATGGTCCGAAAAGCTGGGAATAAAAAAGAACGGTTACCATGGTTCATCCCACCGTTATCTTTCAGCTAAGGCTTACCAGCTGGAGGGAACAGAAGATATAAACTTGGTTACCATACACTTGGGGGGCAGCAGTTCAATGACTGCCCTGGCCGGAGGCAAATCTGTAGATACTACCATGAATTTTTCTCCAAATTCCGGATTGCTCCAGGGAACCAGGGTAGGGGATACTGACGGTACCGCTATGCTTTATGCTATGAAAGAGCTGGGGCTTTCGGTGGAAGAAGCCCAGGACCAAATCTCCAATAATGCCGGCCTTAAGGGCATAGCAGGCATTGGAACTGATGATTTACGGGAAATCCTGCAAGCAGCCGAGCAGGGAAATAATAGGGCAAAACTGGCTATAGATTATTATATTTACGGCATTAGAAAATATATAGGTTCATTTGCAGCGGTATTGGGAGGCCTGGACTGCCTTGTATTTGGGGGCGGCATTGGTGAAGGCAGCACCTATATGAGGGAAAGGATACTGGAAGGCTTGGAGTTTATGGGTATCAAGCTGGACTTGTCTAAGAACAAGGAAGTAAATGGCCAGCTGGGCTTGATATCTTCCGACTATTCCATGGATTCCAAGGTCAAGATATATATCATACCTACCAATGAGGAAGTGGTAGTAGCCAGCTTCACCAAAAAGGTAGTGGAGATGGGCCGGGACCTTAAACCGGAAGAGATGATATTCAGGATCTAGAAGCCAGGGTTTCTAAATACTGGCTTAACCTGTAAGTGGTTAAATCCTTACCCAGTATTTCCATAGTTTTAAACAGTGGGGGGCTTATATTGGTCCCCCACAAAGCTACCCTTATTACTGCCATAAAATTGCGGAATCCCACTTCTAATTCCTGTGCTTTTTGCCTTAAAGATGTTTCTATTTGTCCTGAATTAAAATCAGTTAAGCTGTCCAGCATAGCAAGAGTGGCCTTAAGCACCTGGGCGGCATCCACCTTCTTTAAGTCAAAGAAAGCCATGGCTTCCTGGCTGTAGCTTACCTTCTCAAAAAAAGGCCTTATCCAATCCATGGTTTCACTTAAGGTTTTAATCCTTTCCCTTATCAGGGGGGCAATGGCTTCAGATTTTAAGTTTAAATCCTTTTCCCAATTATTTAATGCTGCAGGCTTGTCTATTTTCTGCTTTACTTCTTTAACTATAAATTCGGCCAGCTGGCCGGTTTCCATGGACCTTATCCAGTTGCTGTTAACCCACAGCAGTTTTTCAAAATCAAACCGGGCTGGTTTTTTGTTGATATCTTCAATTTCAAAAAGATCTATCAGCCGCTGTATTGAAAAAATATCCTGTTCCCGGGGAGGGGTCCATCCCAGCAAGGCTAGATAATTTAAAATAGCCTCCGGCAGAATACCCTGTTCCTGGTAAGCTTCAATAGATACAGAGCCATGCCTTTTACTTAACTTATGGCCGTCACTTCCCAGAATCATGGGCAGATGGGTAAATTGCGGCAGGTCAAATCCCAGCATCATATATACCAATATCTGTTTGGGAGTATTGGAAAGGTGGTCTTCCCCCCTTATTACATGAGTTATTTTCATCAGGGCATCATCCACTGCAGCGCTGAAGTTATAGGTAGGAAGCCCATTGGACCTTAAAATTACAAAATCATCCAAATTGTCTGTATTTACAGAGATGTCTCCGTAAACCGTATCCTTAAAAGATATGGTCTGGCTGTCCGGTAGCCTGAGCCTAACTGCATAGGGCATGCCCTGGCTTATGTTGGCAGCGGCCTGCCCGGGATCCAGGCTAAGGCATTTTCGGTCATATTTGAAAGTCTTGCCCTGTTTTTCTAAATCCTGCCTTTGGACTTTTAGGGATTCGGGGCTGCAGAAACAGGGATAGGCTTTACCCTGGGCTATTAGCGTATGGGCATATTGCTGGTAAATATCTTTTCTCTGTGATTGCCGGTAAGGCCCAAAACCGCCTTCAGCATCATAGCCTTCATCCCATGAAATACCCAGCCACTTAAGGGAAGAAGTAAGGCTATTCAGGCTTTCTTCCATATGCCTGGCCATGTCAGTATCCTCAATTCTTAGAATAAGATTTCCCCCAGTTTTGCGGGCAAAAAGCCAGTTAAAAAAAGCAGTCCTGGCGCTGCCTATATGCAGATATCCAGTGGGGCTGGGTGCAAACCTGACCCTAACCTGTTGATTGCTGCTGCCCATATCCTGTCCTTCCCATTAATTTCCTGTAGGTACTAAATATACAATAATAAGGGAAACTTTAAAACTGCTAATTTGGTGGCTGCGGTTTACAGTACCTGCATTTTTATAGTGCCGGGCCTAATATAAACCTAATAGGTGGAAAGGTAGATGTTTGGCAAAAAAACCTGTAAGCTATATATGTATTTATGTTATAATTAACTAATTTTAAAAGGGATAAATCAACACTGTGGATAAGCATAAATGGAAATTGCCAAAATAATTGGTACAGTAGTAAGTACCATCAAAGTAAAGAAAATTGAAAACACCAAACTGAAAATTGCCCAGGCTGTAAACCCTTTTGGCCAGCCTTCCCCTAATTTTTACCTGGTAGAGGATGCGGTGGGGGTAGGCATCGGAGAAACGGTACTGCTGACTGATGACGGAGACACGGTAAGCATGCTGGTAGGAAGGGAAAATGTTCCCATAAGGGCGGCCATTGTAGCTAAAATTGATAAAATTAACATGTATGAATAATTATGGATATTGCTAAGGTAGTGGGAAGCGTAACCTCTGTTTCTAAAATGGAACAGCTAAAACCGGTAAAGCTGTATGTGGTACATATTTTAGACAGCGGGTTTAAGGGTACCAACAACTATACTGTGGCTGTAGATACGGTGGGCGCAGGCTATGGGGACCTGGTACTTATTACTACCGGCAGCGCAGCCAAGATGACTGACCTTACCGCCCATGTCCCCACTGATACCTCCATAGTGGCCAGGATAGATACCCGGGAGAAGGAAGAATGAATATAGGTGTGGTAAAAAAAGAGCTGGTCTGTAGCGTGAAAGATAAATCCATGGATGCAGCTAAAATATTTTTGGTCCATATTTTAGACCTTTCCGGCAAAGAGACCGGCAAATATGTGGTAGCTGTGGATAAGAAGCTGGGCATAGGAAGCGGGGATATAGTGCTTATAGTAGGGGGAAGCTCTGCCCGGAAAATCGTGGGATATGATAATATGCCCATTAATGCCGGCATCTCTGCCAAAGTAGAGTCATTGCATATTGATCCCAAATATAAGTTTTTAATGGAGAAGTAAAATGTTTTATGCCAAAGTGATCGGTAAAACCTATTCTAATTTTAAGCATCCTTCACTGGAAGGTATTGCCATTAAGATAATTGAAGACGTTAATATCAAAACCGGCCAACTGACCGGGAAAAAATCCCTGGCCATGGATCCTTTGGGGGTATCCATGGGAGAATATGTAGGGTATGAGGTCAGCACTGAAGCCACCTGGGCTTTTGAAGACAGGCTGGTTCCGGCGGACACCACTATCACCGCTATTATTGACTCGGTAGATTTGGGAGGCGGGGACTGAAATGATGCTGGGTAAAGTAATAGGGAATGTGGTTTCTGTCATCAAGGATGAAAACTATAAGGGGTTAAAACTTATGGTAATCCAGGAAATGGATATGGATGGCGGCTATAAGCCTAATTTCGTAGTAGCGGCTGACCTTATCGGTGTGGGTATAGACGAAACGGTTATGGTGGCTAACGGTACTCCGGCCAGAGCTACTGAGGAAACCAAAAGCGTAGGCCTGGATTCCATTATAGTGGCTAAAATAGAAAAATTAATTTTTGAAGATAGGGAATTGAATTTATAACAAGGGGTGATTTAGTATGGACGGCTTTGCCATTGGTTTAATTGAAACAAAAGGGCTGGTGGGGTCTATAGAAGCAGCCGATGCCATGATAAAGGCAGCCAGTGTAGAACTTATGGGCCAGGTAAGGATTGGCGGCGGTTATGTTACAGTATTTATAAAAGGCGATGTGGGTGCGGTTAAAGCCGCTATAGAAGCCGGAGCTGAAGCTGCTAAAAGGGTAGGAGAGCTTCTGTCTTCTCATGTGATACCCCGGCCTAACCAGGATTTGGATATGATTTATCCATAAAATCTTAGGGATTTACCCAAACTTTTATCTTCTGGCTAAGATTAGCTTTTTGCCCTCCAGAAGGTTGCTGGTCGTAGGTATAATTTTGGGGCACCTGATCATTTTTTTCATAAATATACTCAATATTATTATACCCAGAATGTACTAATATATGGTTTGCCTGATCCCAAGGTAGATTTATGATATTTGGTACAGTAGGAAGGTTTTCTTGTAACTGCTTTATTGTTTCCCCAGGGTCTCCAGCTGGCACTTCTCCTGGGTTTACCCAAACCTTGATTAGTCTTATGGGTTCAATTTCCTCATCCCATAAAGGTTCTTGCCTGTGAACATAACCTGGAGGTACACCTCCAAAAACTTCTTCAATAAATTCTATATGAGTGTATCCGGCATCTCTCAAAATATTATTCGCCTGGTCCTTAGGCATTAGTGTTATATTAGGAAGTTTTAAACCCTCTGTAGTATCCAATGACCTGGGTTCCTGCCCGTAATGAAACTGCCTTAATTCGATTTTCTCGAAAGGGGTAAACCTGTTTGGCAGCACAATTGCACCGGTTTCAGGATTGTGGACTACCTGTACCTCTATTAAATCGTCTTCCGGTCTTACAAATTCCTCTGCAGGTAGTTTCTTGGTAGCTTCTTCCATAAACAAGTTCCAGATCATGGCCGGCAGGGTTCCACCCTGAACCCTGGTGTCGTGTATTATTCCCATTTTTATATTTTCTTCAGGGTAGCCTATCCATACACAGGCTGCCAGGTTAGTAGTGAATCCGGTAAACCAGGCATTTTCCGCTTCCTGGGTGGTACCTGTTTTTCCTGCCACCGGCCTGTCTTCCAGGCGGGCCCGGGTACCGGTACCTCTCTGCACTGCCTGCTGCATGATTTCGATAGCCCTGTAGGCATTGATAGCAGATATGGCTTGAACCGGTTGAGGCTGGTGCTCCTCTAGCACATTGCCCTCATTATCGGTAACCTTGGTTATGGCTACCGGATCATTTCTAGCCCCATAATTGGCGATGGTGGCAAAGGAGCTGCATACCTCTAGTGGGGATACCCCGATGGTAAGGCCTCCCAGGCCAATAGCAGGATAGGGCTCCAGGTCGGTAACGATACCCATCCTTTTAGCAACATCAACCATGCTGTAGGCACCAACCTTCATTATTAGCTGGGCATAAACCACGTTTACTGAGCTTATGGTGGCATCTATAATATTCATTTCATCGGTTTCGTATTTGGTTCCCATATAGTTGGAAACCTCCCAGGGCTCACTTCCTTCTATACCAAATATTACCGGACCATTGGGGTTGAAAGTCATCAGCGGGCTTATGCCCTGTTCCAGCGCAGCCATCAGGGCAAAAACCTTGAAAGTGGATCCCGGCTGCCTTTTAGCCTGGGTGGCCAGGTTAAATTTCATTACTGAAAAGTCCTTGCCTCCCACCATGGCTTTGATATAACCGGTAGAGGGATCTATGGCTACCAATGCTGCTGCAGGGTCTTCGGGATCATACAATATTTCCTCTATGGCATCTTCAGCAGCTATCTGCATATCCGGCTCCAGGGTGGTGTAGATATCAAAACCCCCCTTAAATACCCGGTTTACCCCATACTTTTCTATTAGCTGCTGTTTTACATATTCAACAAAATACATGGCAAAACCCTTTTTTGATTCCTCGGTAGGCCTATTCAGCACTATGGGGGTATTGATAGCCTCCTGGTATTGCTGAGAGTCAATATAGCCCAACTCCATCATTTTGGATAAAACCACATTTCTCCTATCCAATACCCAGGCCTCTTCAATATAGGGGCTCTTGTTGGGATAGCGGAGCATGCCTGCTAATAGTGCTGCTTCAGGCAAGCTGAGATAATTTACATTTTTATTAAAATAAACCTTGGAAGCAGCCTGTACCCCGTAAGCACCTTCACCGAAATAAACGGTGTTAAGATACATTTCCAGTACTTCTTCCTTGGAATAAATTTTTTCCAGCTGATAGGCCAGTAACGCCTCTTTTATCTTACGGTCATAGGTTATTTCGTATTTTTCTTCCGGTATATAAAGGTTCCTGATAACCTGTTGGGTGATAGTGCTGGCTCCCTGGGCTATATCACCGGTTTGAAGGTTAATGATAAAAGCCCTGATTATGCCCTCAGGATCTACTCCCTTATGCTGATAATATCTTTCATCCTCTATGGCTACTACCGCATTGATTAGGTTTTGGGGCATGCGTTCCAAATTAACTTCTTCCCTATTTTCTATCCCATGGAAAGTGGCAATAAGGGTTCCGTCCGCCGCATATATCTGGGAGGTCAAGGCAGCCTCTGCAGGGTTGTATTCTCCCAGGTCAGGCAAATCAGCCATGAAGCTTCCTATGATACCGGTCACTGCTACTGAAAGGCCGCTGAAAGCGGTTAAAAATAGGATGGTGGAAAGCAAAAACAAGGCAACCAGTACTATTAGTACTTTAACGCCAGCCCTGTTTTTCTTATGTTTTTTCCTTAATTTAGACATAGTTTTATTTAGCCATTCTATTATTAGCCCCCCATAAAATCAACCTTCAATTATATTAGACATGGCACTACCTGCAGGGGGCAAAACTCTTATTTTTATTATTGCATAATTGCAAGTTATTGCATAAAATAAATTATAAATACCAATTAATAAGAGGTGAGCAGTAATGGTTTACATAAATACTAAGGATATGCTGATTAAAGCCAGGAAAGAAAAATTTGTGGTGGGGGCTTTCAATATTGTCAACCACACCTCTATGGTGTCAGTAGCAGAAGCAGCCATTGAAGAAAGGTCACCGGTAATTATTCAGACTTCCCAAAAAACAGTGGAAGCCTTGGGCTATAAGATGCTGGTGGATATGGCCAAAGACCTGGCCCAGGGAACAGACGTTCCCATTTCCATGAACCTGGATCATGGGACCGATATGGATATTATTGAAAACTGTATTGAGCATGGCTGGAGCTCAATTATGGTAGACGGATCCAGCCTGCCCTACCAGGAGAATATAGAAATGACTAAAAAGGTAGTGGAAATGGCCCACCAGAAAGGTATTACCGTGGAAGGTGAGCTGGGCCATATAGGGGGAACCGAGGAACAGGTTTCAGTAGACCAGGAGCATGTAATGTTAACTGATCCCCAAATGGCGGTAGATTTTCAGCAGAAGACCGGCATTGACAGCTTGGCCGTAGCCATTGGCACTGCCCACGGCCTGTACTCAGGAGAGCCCAGGCTGGATTATCAGCGCCTGGCCAAAATAATGGAGGTTACTGATTTTCCCATAGTAATTCACGGCTGCTCCGGTTTAAGCCAAGAAGTGCTGGCTAAAATCAGGACTTTCGGAGTATCTAAAATGAACATCTCCACCGAAATCAAGCATAAATACATCGACTCCTGCGATTTATACATAAAAGAGCATCCCCATGAGTATGAGCCGGTGAAAAAAATAAACTTTGTAAAGGAAGAAGTAAAAAAACTGGTTAAGAAATATATTGGTATTTTTGGAAGCGCCGGTAAGGCCTAACAGGGAGGGATAAAAATTAACAGCTATAAACCAACTTATGAATGTGACCTTCACTGCCATACCAACCGGTCAGATGGCAATGATACCCCCAGGCAGCTAATTGTCCTGGCAGCCGGCCTGGGCATGAGAGCCATAGGCATGGTGGATCATGATACCGGGCCTGTCCTTACCGTAGAAGAAGGGGGCAGCAAATTGGGTATTAAGGAGTTTGCTGCCAGCCGGGGCCTGGAGCTGGTGCTGGGTGATGAATTTTCCTGTGACAGCCAGGTGGATGACGTTCACATTATCGGCTATGAGCTGGACTGGGATAGCCCAGCTTTCCTTAAGGAGGTAGAGCGTGCCAAGCAGAGCAAGGCTGATGCCTACCGGCAGCTATGTGAGGTGCTGACCGAAGAAGGCATGCCCTTAGACTACGGCCAGGACATATTAATATATACAGACCTGCAAGGGATTCAAAGGCATAGAACGCCAGAGGAAGTGCAAAGAAAACATATATTTGAAGCTATGGCCAGAAAAGGCTATGCCGCTTCCTGGAGTGAAGCCAAACTTATGGTCAGGGATAACCCCCGGCTGAATGTGCCCCGGAAAAAGGTCAGCCCCCTGGAGGCTATAAATATTATTAAAGGCGGCGGCGGCCTGGCGGTATTGGCCCACCCCTACCTTATAGACGAGCAGGTAGATTCTGAAATACTGGGCAGAGTAACCCGGCTAGAATACATTGATAAACTGATAGAAGCCGGCCTGGACGGCATGGAATCCTGCTATACTTATGACAAAACTACCTATAAGGGCACGCTCAGCCGCCAGCAGGTTCAGCAGGAGGTAGAAAGCAGGTATAAGGGTAAGGTAAGGTTTTTTACCGGAGGTTCAGATTACCACAATGATGCTAAAAAAGGGGCGGCTAACCCCAGGCTGATAGGAGAAGCAGGCATCAGCTACCGGCAGTTTAAATCTATTTTTGCCTAACCCTTATTAAGGTGTAGCGGCAGGGCATGTATTGGCCTTAACTTTAGCCGGCCAGGATTAAGCAAGGAAGGTTTAATAAAAATATGGCAGGTGCCGGAACTGTATTTTAATTTGATATAAACATTATTAAATAGTTAAAGCCCGGGTACAAATAGGACAAAACATAGTTGGCTATTAAGTTAAATAATGGTATTTTTATGTGAAGGGCTTTTAGGGTCCAGAGGCTAGGGGCCGCAGAAGTTTAAATAGAATGGACAAAATTAACGGAGCAAGGAAAAAAGATGGTAAATTTAACTAAACTCCAACTAATGGAGCTGCATGAAAAATCTTATCAGGCCAGAATCAATATACTGAAAATGATGAGATTTGGGGAAGGCCATATAGGAGGGGCCTTTTCCAGCCTGGACATCATGACCGTACTTTATAACCAGATATTAAGGCACAAACCGTCTAATCCCAAATGGGAAGACCGGGACCGGTTCATATTATCTGCCGGCCATAAATGCCTGGCCTTGTATGCCTGTTTGGCTGACCAGGGTTATTTTGATACTGATGTTTTATGGACCTATAATACTTTGGATACCAGGGTACCCATGCATCCGGATGAAAAGGTTTTACCGGGAGTGGAGTTTCCCACCGGCTCTTTGGGGCACGGGCTTCCAGTGGCCAATGGAATGGCTTTAGCCGGCAGGCTGGATAAAAAGGATTACCGGGTGTTTGTAATTTTAGGCGATGGAGAATGTGCCGAGGGGAGCGTATGGGAGGCAGTTATGGCCGCAGGCCACCATCATCTGGACAATGTAGTGGCCATAGTAGACCGTAACCGGCTGCAGGTAAACGGGAGAACCGAAGATATTATGGATACCTCTCCCTTTGAGGATAAGTTTAAGGCTTTTGGCTGGGAGGTAAAGACAATAAACGGGCATGATTTTCAGTCCATATACCAGGTCTTGTCCCAGGTGCCTTTCTGCAAAGGCAAGCCATCGGCCATTATTGCCGATACGGTAAAATGCAGGGGGCTGGACTTTGGAGAGGATAAATTTGAGTTTCACCACTGGCATTGCGAGCTGGATAAAATTGATGAAGCCATAGATGTGGTGGCCAAGAGAAAAAGAGAGGAGCAGGCTAAAATTGGATAACAAGGAAACTATATATGAAAATCCCAGAAAGATAATTGCAGATGCCCTGGTGGAGCTGGGCCAGCAAAACAGTAGGGTTGTTTATGTGTCCTGCGACTCTTCTTTAGGGGCCTCGGGGGGTCCATTTAACCAGAATTTTCCGGAAAGGCATTTTGAGTTTGGAATACAGGAACAAAACGGCATGGGGGAAGCGGCAGGGTTGGCCATAAGCGGAAAGATCCCCTTTATAGCTGCTTATGTGCCTTTTGTGGCTTTCCGCTGTTTTGAACAAATCAGGGATGATGTATGCAAGACCAGATTAAACGTAAACATCATGGGCAATAACTGCGGTTTTTCCGTAGGGCCTTTGGGTCCCACCCATGTGGTGCTGGAAGATATAGCGGTAATTGGCTCTTTGCCTAATATTACCATTATCTCTCCTGCTGACGGGCCCCAGTACAGGGAAGCTATCTTTAAGGCCGCACAACTGGAGGGACCGGTTTATTTGCGTGTTCACCGTGAAAAGGCCAGGCGTATCTATGGAGAGAATTACCAGATGCAGATAGGCAAGGGAGAAATTTTGAAGCAGGGCAGTGATATTACGGTAGTAGCTACCTCCACCATGGTGGCCAATTGCCTGGATGCAGCGGAAGCCCTGAAGTCTTCAGGCATTGATGCTGAAGTGATAAACATATCCACCTTAAAGCCTATAGACAGGGAAATAATATTGGGGTCCAGCGCTAAAACCAAAAAGGTGGTTACGGTAGAAGAGCACAGTACCATAAACGGGTTGGGCAGCATAGTAGCCAACGTGCTGGCTGAATCCGGGCCTGCACCCATTAAAAAAATAGGTATAGAAGATGTTTTTGCGGTAGTAGGCCAATATCAGGAGCTGATAGAGTATTATGGCCTTACCGGGCCCAGCATTGCCCAGAAGATAGAAGAATTTTTAAATCCAAGATAGGAGGACCCAATGAAAATTGCAATCGGTTGCGATATTAATGCCAATGACAGGATGCAGGACCTTGTCCAAATATTGGACCAGCAGCAGGTAGATTACAAGGTGTTTGAAGTAGACGGGGATTACCCTGATGTAGCGGCGGAAGTAACCAAAGCGGTCCAGAACGGTAGCTATGACCGGGGCATATTGGTTTGCGGAACCGGTATAGGCATGGCCATTTGCGCCAATAAATTTAAGGGAATCAGGGCTGCGGTCTGCCACGATATTTATTCTGCCCAGAGATCCATATTATCCAATGACTGCCAAATACTTACTATGGGTTCTTTTATAGTGGGCACCAAGCTGGCCCAGGAGATACTTAAAGTTTGGCTGGCCATTGAAAGAACCGGGGGAACCGTGGATAAAGTTAAAAAAATTGAACAGTTAGAGCAATAAGGATATGACTTACGATATCAAACTTATGGTAAAGGTAGCCAGCCTTTACTACCGGGAAGGTTTAACCCAGGAAGATATATCCAATAAACTGAAGATTTCCAAATACCAGGTTAACCGTATCCTAAAAAGAGCGGTAAACATAGGGGTAGTACAGATTAATATTATAGACCCTACCCGGGGGCTTTCCAGCCTGGAAGAAAAGCTGGAGAAAAAATTCGGCCTCAAACGGGCCATAGTGGTGGAAAATAATGGCTTGTCCGACATTGAGCTTAAAAACAAGATGGGCCAGGCAGCAGCAAACTACCTGTTAGAAATCATAAAGGACGGGGATGTAATAGGGGTATCATGGGGCACCACCATCAATGAAGTAATTAACCATTTACCTTCCAAGATAAATAAGGAGGTGGAAGTGGTGCAGATAACCGGCGGTATCCACCAGCTGTCGGTTGATTTAAACTGCCATGATATTGCCAGGAGGTTTGCGGCCAGGTTCGGGGTAAATCCCCACCTGCTGTACGCCCCGGCCATAGTGGATTCCCAGGAAAGCCATGATCTTTTCATAAACGAATCATCAATCAAGAAGACCACAGATTTCTTTGATAAAATAACCATAGCCCTGGTGGGTATAGGAGCCTTGTTCCCTAAAATGATATCCACACTGATAAAAACCGGGCATATACCGGCCGGGGATTTGGAGATGCTTAGGGAAGAAGGGGCCATAGGGGATGTTTTTTCACACTTTTTTGATATAGAGGGCCATATTTGTGACAGCAGCCTTTCCGGAAGGCTGATAGCCATGCCTGCCCATATGCTTCACCAGGTTCCCTATTCCATAGGAGTGGCAGGGGATAAACTAAAGGCCGATGCCATATATGGAGCGGTTAAGGGCAAGCTTATCAATATATTGATTACAGACAGTAAAGCTGCAGAGCTGGTGCTGAAGAAAAAGTAATATATGCCAAACAATTTAAATTTATATAGTTAGGGAGAAAGTATGGCCAAGTTGTCCAAACAAGATAAACTCAATATGCTTAAAACCCTGCTCACTATCAGGAGGTTTGAAGAAAAGACCATCCAGCTTTACCAAACTGCCAAGATATGGGGCTACTTGCACCCTTATCTGGGCCAGGAAGCGGTAGCAGTGGGAGCCTGCCAGGCCTTGGACCAGGATGATTATATAGTGTCTACCCACCGGGGTCACGGCCACTGCATAGCCAAGGGAGGAGACCTAAACAAGATGATGGCGGAGCTGCTGGGAAAGAGTACGGGTTATTGCAAGGGACGCGGTGGTTCCATGCATATAGCGGATACCGATTTGGGAATACTGGGAGCCAATGGTATCGTGGGGGGAGGTATACCTATTTCGGTAGGGGCAGGTTTCAGCTGCAAACTGGAGGGCCGGGCCAGGGTAGCGGTTTGCTTTTTTGGGGACGGGGCTGCCAATAACGGGGTATTCCATGAATCCTTGAATATGGCCTCTATATTCAAATTACCGGTTATATACATTTGTGAAAACAATCTTTATGCCATTTCCATGTGTTCCCAGTTTTCAGTAGCCTGCGGGGATGTAGCTAACCGTGCTGCCTCTTATTCCATACCGGGAAAGGTAGTAGAAGGGGATGACCCGGAGCAGGTATTTGATTCAGTAAAGGAGGCGGTACAGGCAGCCAGGAAAGGCAAGGGACCCAGCCTGATCGAGGCTAAGACTTACCGGTTTACCGGGCATCATCCCAATGACCCGGCAGAATACAGGGAAAAAGAGGAAGCAGACTATTACAAGCTAAACAAGGATCCATTAAAGAATTATTCGAATCAATTAATTAAGGAAAAAGTTATAAGCAAAACCGCTTATGAAAACATGAACAGGCAAGTCCTTTCAGCGGTGGAAGAATCAGTAAAGTTTGCAGAAAGCAGCCCGGAGCCTGACCTGGATACTTTTTTGGAGGAAGTAAAGAATATCTAAGGGTATTTGCAGTAAGAGACGGGAAAGGAAAGTTATGGCAAAAATTGAATACAGGGAAGCCTTAAGGCAAGCAATAATAGAAGAGATGGACCGGGACAGCAGGGTATTTCTAATAGGGGAAGACATAGGGGTGTATGGCGGTGCTTTCCGGGTATACAAGGGCCTTCTGGAAAAATATGGCCCGGACAGGGTAATAAATACCCCTATATCAGAAGCTGCAATCCTGGGTGCAGGCGTGGGGGCCGCCCTTACCGGCTACCGCCCTGTTTCAGAAATAATGTTTATAGATTTTACTACCCTGGCCATGGACCAGATCGTAAACCAGGCAGCAAAAATCAGGTATATGACCGGCGACTGCCTTAATGTCCCTTTGGTAATAAGGACCCAGGGAGGTGCGGGCAGGGGGGTTGCCGCCCAGCATTCCCAGAGCCTGGAGGCATGGTTTTACCATGTACCTGGACTAAAGGTGGTAATGCCTGCCACTCCTTATGATGCCAAGGGCTTGCTTAAAGCATCTATCCGGGACAATAATCCGGTTATGTTTATAGAGCAGAAAATGATCTATTTAAACCAGGGAGAGGTTCCGGAGGAAGAGTACTTGATAGACCTGGGTAAGGCAGATATTAAAAGAGAGGGAAAAGATGTTACTATCTTTGCCTATTCGGCCATGGTGTTTGAAGCTTTGGCGGCTGCAAAAGAATTAGAAGAAGAGGGTATAAGCTGTGAGGTTTTTGACCCCCGGACCCTGGTGCCTTTGGATTTACAGGCTTTAGTGGACTCAGTTAAAAAAACCCATAGGCTGGTAGTGGTAAGTGAAGCCTGCCAGAGGGGAAGCATTGCTTCCGATGTCTGTGCCCGTGTAGTAGACCAGGCTTTTGACTGGTTGGATGCTCCAGTAAGGGTGGTAGCCGGGCTTAATACCCCCATCCCCTATAATTCTGCCTTGGAGCAAGCTTCTATCCCCCATAAGGAAGACATAGCCAGGGCAGTAAGGCAATTGATTTAAATTTTTTATTTAGGTATGATTACAAATTGTAATTTTTTAACAATTGGAGGTTTTAAACATGACAACATATGAAAAATCTGCTATGCAGCGACTGTCCGAGACCTCGGAGGATATGGAACTTTGGTGGGATTCTTCTCCGCTGGTATTTGCAAAATGGGCTGCGGGCGAGCTGGAAAATGCGCCTGCAGATAAAAAAGATCTGGCTGCAGCCAGGTTAAAGAAACTTTATGATAAAGATAATCCCCAGGATACCCTGTTTGACGGAGTTACCACCAACCCCAGGCTTACCAGAACTGTCCTGGACCTTATTCCCGAACAGGTTGACCCCATAGTGGATAAAATAATTGAGGAAAACCCGGCTAAATCAAATTATGAGCTGGCCTGGGAAGTATATAAAGCTATTACTGCAGAGGGCACCAAACTGTTCATGCCCTTATTTGAAAAATCAGGATTTAAAAAAGGTTATGTAAGCGCCCAGGTTGACCCCAGGCTGGTTACCGATGTACGGGAGATGCTAAGGCAGGCTTTGGTTCTTAAAAAGATATCCCCCAATATCATGGTTAAATGCCCCGGATCCAAAGAGGGCATTTACGTGATAGAGATTTTAAGCTCGCTGGGAATACCTACCAATGCTACCCTTGTATTTGATGTTCCCCAGGTGGTACAGGTAGCTGAAGCAGTAAAAAGAGGTTACCAGAGAGGACAAGAATGGGGTGTTGACTATAGCCAGTGGAGGTCAGTTATAACTATCATGATAGGCAGGTTTGAAGCCAGGGAAGCCTATACTGAAAGCGCCAGGAAAGCAGGTATTGAGCTTACTGAAGAACTGCAGAGATGGAGCGGCGTAGCTATTGCCAAGAAAGCTCACCAGATATTAAATGATCCGGCCAGGGGATACTACAGCAAGCTTCTGCTTTGCTCTTCCAGGGTGGGGCCCAAGCCTGATGAAGTTATACATATCGAAAAGGTAGCCGGCGGCAATATGGTTTATACCATCAACCCGGAAATGGTTAGTGACTTTATGAGGATATGCGACCAGAAAGAGCTGACTTGCCAGATGGATGATCCGGTACCAGAAGAAATAATGAGTAAATTACTCCAAGTACCATATTTTGTAGCAGGCTATGAGGAAGACGGAATAGCAATGGAAGACTTCATCGATCAAGCTGCTTTCCAGTATACCGCGAAGGAATTTGCAGGCTCTATGCAGGAAATAGAGGAATATGTGCAAAAAAGAAAAGACGCTTTAAAGTAAAGTCTTAAAAAAGCAATAAGGCCATGCTAATTAGATAAGCATGGCCTTATTTTTTTCCTGCCCTAGCCTTAGCTGCCTCTAGCCCCTTTTAAATTATTGGAAACTGTATTAATCTTTAATAATACTTATGCTATTAATTTTTATTATAATACTATCTTAGGGGTATTTATGAGCGGTAATAATTATTTGGTTTTTGATTTCGGGGCCAGTAATGGAAGGGCTGCAGTATTTGATTATGACGGCAGGAAATTTGAAATGGAAGTCACTCACCGTTTTGATAACCGCCCCGTATTTGCTGCCGGTACCATGTACTGGGACATACTGAGCCTTTATGAAGAGCTAAAGGCAGGAATACAGAAATCAGCATCCAGATATAATAATATAAAATCCATGGGCCTGGATGCCTGGGGAGCCGATTTTGGATTTTTGGATAAAAACGGAAAACTGGTATCTAATCCAGTGCATTACCGGGACCAGCAGAGGAATCAAGACAGCAGCAAATTGCTTAAGCTAATTGACGCCTTTCATCTCTTTGAATTAGCAGGGTCAGAAGTCAGCCCCATCTTTGACCTGTTCCAGCTCTTTTCCTTTAGCTTAAACCAGTCACCCGAAATTGAGTGCGGCCGGGTGTATTTAACCATTCCTGATATTTTTAATTATTTTCTAACCGGCAAAACTTGCAATGAATGGACCAGGATTACCACTACTATCATGTACAATCAGGTAGAAAAAAAATGGGAAAACAAAATATTGGAGGCAGTAGGGCTGCCTGCGGACCGGTTTGCCCCCATCATTAAGCCGGGACAAAAGATTGGTAAAATTTCTGGCTCAGTCAGCAGCCTGTTAGGGATAAAGCCTATTGAAGTAGTGGCCCCGGTTACCCACGATACCCCGTCTGCCGTAGCAGGAATTCCGGTGGACAGTAACCAGGAATGGGCTTTCTTAAGCCTGGGAACCTGGGCTATTCTAGGTAAGGAAACCTCTCAGCCCATTATAAGCAGGGAAGTCTTTGAGTCAGGATATTCCAATGAAGGAGGGGCTGAAGACAGTAACCTGTTTATCAAGAATATTACCGGTTTGTGGATTATACAGCAGTGCAGGGAAAAGTGGAACCAGGATGCAGGGCAGAAGATTGCCTGGGACAGCATTATGGAAATGGCCCAGCAAAGTGAAGCTTTTGCCGGGTTTATAGATGTGGAAAATCCTGTCTTTGACCAGATTACTTCAGATATGCCCCAGGTGGTAAGGGATCATTGCCAGGGCTGCCAGCCGGAAAGCATTGGCCAGGTTGCCAGGCTGTTTTATGAAGGGCTGGTCTTAAAGTTTAAGTATGAGGTGTCTGCTTTGGAAAAACTGGGCGGTAAAAAACTGCAATTGCTTCATTTGATAGGAGGGGGCACCAAGGACCGCCTGCTTTGCCAGTGGACTGCTGATGCCACCGGGATTCCGGTAATAGCAGGGCCTACGGAAACCACTTCCGTGGGCAATTTTTTAATGCAGCTTAAAGCAGCAGGAGAAATATCCAGCCTTAAGCAGGGGAGGGAAATATCCAGAAATTCTTCCCAGATTGTAAATTATTATCCCCAGGACACCGATATCTGGGATCAAGCATATCAAAAATATTTACACATATTTGGCTGATATGTTTTGGTTATGCTGCTGACCCAAAGGTTAAAATTTGGGGTACTGCAAAACAGTGCCTGCCAACTGGTAATATCAGTATTGCATTTTGCTGCATTATTGAAAATCAATTTTGCCTAAACTGCTTATTTTGTTACAATTAGGAAATTAAATTGAGGCCTAAAAATATGGATAAAAAAACTCTATTGTTAACCAATGATGACGGGATAGAAGCTGAAGGCCTATACCGTCTATACCAGGAATTTTGCCGGGATAAGCGGTTTGAAGTGGTGGTTATTGCTCCTGATAAGGAAAGGAGTGCAGTGGGCCACGCCATTACCGTATTTAATCCCATACCAGTATGGGAAGAAACAAGGGACGGTAAATTTTTTGGCTATGCCGTGGATGGGACTCCGGCCGATTGTGTAAAATTAGCAGTAAAAGCAATATTGGACCGCAAGCCGGACCTGGTGATATCGGGCATAAACAAGGGATCCAACATGGGGGAAAACGTAATATATTCAGGCACGGTATCTGCGGCGACGGAAGGAACGGTTTATGACATACCTTCCCTGGCTATATCAGTGGATAACCTTAAAAACCCCAGCTATGATTTTGCTGCCAGGTTTGCCAGGAAGATGGCTAATTTGATAATGGACAAAGGTGGCCTTCCCCCCAAGGTTCTTTTAAACATAAATTTACCCGACCTGCCAGAACATCAGATCAAGGGGGTAAAAGTTACCTGCCAGAGCACGGCCAAGTTCAATGACTACTTTATAAAGAGGGTTGACCCCCGGGGAAGGGATTACTACTGGATGGATGGAGAGTTTGTAGAAGTATGCAAAAATGAAAGCGATGACTATAATGCGGTAAAAAATGGATATATCTCTATTACTCCGGTACACTATGACATGACCGATTACGGGCGGATAGATTATTTTAAAAAATGGAACATAGATAAATAAAATGGATAATAGAAAAAATGAATTTATAGGCGACCTCAAGGCAGGCCATCATATAGAGTCTGTTTTTGCGGTAAGCAAAAAAGCAGTAAAACAGAAAAAAAATAATGAAGAATACTGCCTGCTGACCCTTCAGGATAAACAGGGTGAAATACAGTCGGTCATGTGGACCGAAGCTTTTATGGCTGCACCTTCCTTTGGAGAGGGGGACCTGGTAGCAGTTAGGGGAATGGTAACAGATTACCGGGGCAGCAATCAACTGACCATAGATAAACTGGACAAAATTAAAAAAAGTAAGGACATAGACTATGCTGACTATATTAAATCCACCCAGAAAGATATTGGCCAGATGTGGGCAGAGTTAAAATCAAAGGTGGAGGAAGTTAAAAATCCTTATCTCAGGAAGCTATTGGATTTATTTTTTCAAGATAAACAGTTTGAGCAGGATTTCTGCCATGGAACAGCTGCGGTACAATACCATCACGCCTACCTGGGAGGCCTTCTGGAGCATACCCTGTATGTTTGCCGGGGATGCGCCCTGATAGCTGAGACTTATCCCAATATAAACCGTGACCTGCTTATAGCGGGGGCCCTGCTGCACGATGTTGGTAAAATCAAGGAATATGAAGTAGGGCTTATTATCAAGTTTACCGACCAGGGTAAGCTGCTGGGACACATTGCTATCGGTTACAGCTGGGTGCTGGAAAAAATTAATTTAATCCAAGGCTTTCCCCCTGATCTTAAAGACAGGATTCTCCATATTATCCTTTCCCACCATGGCTACAAGGAATACGGTTCCCCCAAAAGACCCAAAATACTGGAGGCGCTGGTGGTTCACCACGTTGATTATATGGATGCAGAGATTGCAGCTTTTAATGAACTGCTTAGTGACCAAAACCAAGACGGTGACTGGTCTCCCTTTTTAAAAAATTTGGACCGGTCGGTGCTGTTAAGAAAACTTGACGAATCCAGCTGCAACCCCAGCCTGGACCCTGACAGCAATAACGGCACATCACAGGAAGGCCTGTTTTAAGACCGGTCTAAAGTAAGTACTGCTTTGGCACAGATCTTGTTTACCGGATCCCATACCGTAGACACTTTAGGAGCATAGGAAAGATCAAGCATATACACCTCATCAGCGGTCATCTCTGCAGTGATGGCGGTTGCAAACACATCTATTCTTTTGCTGACTTCCTTTTTGCCTGCCATCTGGGCCCCCAATACTCTCCTGCCCCCGCGGTCCACTATAAGGGCAATGGTTATGGGTTCGGCTCCAGGCAGGGCTTTAACATGGGATGGATAAATTCCAGTAACCTTAACTGCATCATAACCTAAAGATAAGGCTTCCTGCAGCCCTATGCCGGTTTTAGCAATTTCTATTCCAAAAATTTTATCTATCTTGGTGTTTACTGAACCATTAAAAGATGAATCTGCCCCGGCTGCATTGGCTCCTGCTATCCTGCCGGTTTTAGCAGCATTATTGGCAGTGGGGATATAGTCATCCTTCCCGGTAACTATGTTTTTTACCGTAGCGCAGTCGCCGGCGGCAAATATATTTAAATGTGACGACTGCAGCTTGGAGTTTACTTTTATAGCCTTTGCGGGCCCCAGTTCAACTGAAGTATTTTCCAAGAAGCTGGTATTGGGCTTAACCCCTACTGACACAAGAGCCATATCCATAGGCAGGTTTACCATTTGCTGATCCTGAAGGACTGCAGCTTCCACAGCGCCGGCACCTCCCTTGCCTTTAAAACTGGTTAACCGGGAGGAAAGAAAAACCTGTATGTGGTTCTGGTCTAGCAGCTGGGACATTATGTCTGTAATTTCCGGCTCATATTCTCCCAGTATCCTGTCAGCCATCTCTATAATGGTTACCCCTATTCCCAGGGAATGGAAAGTTTCTGCCATAAGCAGGCCTATGGACCCTGCCCCCACTATCAATGCTTTACGGGGGTGGTTCTGTTGGATAAAGGTCTTTACGTTAACCGTATCGGTAACGTTCCAAAAAGAGAAAACATTGCCTGAATTGGACCCAGGCAAATCAATGCTTGCCGGGGAAGCTCCAGTGCATATGATAAGGCGGTCGTAACCAATAGCCTGTTTTTGGTTTACCATTACCTGTTTTTGGGCAGTATCCAATGTGGTCACCTTATGCTCCAGCAGTATCCTTATGTCTCTTTTTTGTTCAAAAAACTGGGGTGTATAAACAAATATCTGGTCAAAATCCTTGATTTCTCCGGTGACATAATAAGGGAGCCCGCAGGAACCGTAGGAAATATAGGGGCCTGCCTCCAATACAGTAACTTTAGCTTCGGGGTAAACCCTCTTAGCCTGGCTGGCAGCAGCCAGTCCAGCCACATTACCCCCAATTACCACAATATTTTTATATAGTTCTTTTTTATACATAATTTTCCTTTGCCCATTTTTTATATATTCTACTAATGCTAATATATTATTACAAACTTTTTAAAACCGGTTATTTTTACTATAATTATACAATTGTTTTTAGGTAAATAAAGAAAGGAATCCGGATGGAAGAAGATATTAAGAAAAAATTGCAGCAGGCGGCCAAAGCCATACGAATCAATATCATAGATATGCTCTGCCAGGCTGGCTCCGGCCATCCCGGGGGAGCATTGTCCATGTCTGATGTATTTGCTTATCTTTATTTTAGCGGAGTATTAAACATCGATCCGGCCCAGCCCCGCAAAAAAGACAGGGACCGGGTAGTGCTATCCAAGGGGCATGCCTGCCCAGTACTTTATTCCACCCTGGCTGAAAAGGGCTATTTTGATAAGTCTCACCTGGGGACACTGCGAAAATTTGGCAGCATACTCCAAGGCCATCCTGACATGAATAAAACTCCCGGGGTTGATATGAGTACCGGCTCGCTGGGTCAGGGCCTGTCCTGTGCGGTGGGCATGGCTTTAGGGGCTAAGCTGGACCAGCAGAATTTAAGGGTATTTGCCATAGTGGGCGACGGTGAATGCGAAGAAGGCCAGATTTGGGAAGCAGCCATGGCGGCAGCCCATTACCGGCTGGATAACCTTACAGTGGTAGTGGATAAAAATGGCCTGCAGATTGATGGTTTTACCAAGGACATAATGAGCAGCGAGCCTTTGGCAGAAAAGTGGAGGGCTTTTGGCTGGGAGACATTAGAAATAGATGGACATGATTTTGACCAAATCGATATGGCGGTCAAAAAGGCGCAAAATACAAAGGGCAGGCCAACTGTTTTAGTGGCTACCACTGTAAAGGGCAAGGGAGTGGATTTTATGGAAGGTATCTGTGACTGGCACGGCCAAGCTCCCACACCAGAGCAAAAAGAGAAAGCAATAGAATGTTTGAACCAATAATAAATATATTAAACTTAAATTTTAAGGAGTGGGCATGATTCCAGATAAAATAAAAAAGATACTGGCCACTGAAGATAAAAAGGTGGCTACCAGGGCGGCATATGGTAAGAAGCTGGCTGAATTAGGACAGGTAAATGAGGATATAGTAGTTCTGGATTGTGATTTATCTAAATCTACCAAAACCAATATTTTTGCTTCCAAGTTTCCGAAAAGATTCTTTAATTTCGGTATAGCAGAGTCTAATATGATGAGTGCAGCTGCCGGCCTGGCCACCATGGGTAAAATACCTTTTGCTTCCACCTTTGGGGTTTTTGCATCCAAAAGGGCAGCAGACCAAGTAAGCATATCTGTAGCTTATCCCCGGCTTAATGTAAAGATTTGTGCTACCCATACCGGTATAACTGTAGGTGAGGATGGGGCTACCCACCAGGCCATAGAAGATGTGGCTATTATGAGGTCCATACCTAATATAGCAGTTATCTCTCCGGCCGATGCTACGGAAACCGAAAAAGCCCTGGAAGCTGTACTGAAAATAGACGGGCCTTGTTATGTGAGGCTGTGCCGGGGTTCTGCTCCTGTAATATTCAATGATTCCTACCAGTTTGAGCTGGGAAAGGGAGTAAAAATTTATGAAGGCGATGCTGCTACCATTATTGCTTCCGGGTACACTACCCATATAGCGCTGGAAGCAGCTAAAGAGCTGGAAGGGCAGGCAATAGAGGTGGAAGTTATAAATATGGGCTCCATTAAACCCATTGACCAAGAACTGATAATAGAAAGCGCTAAAAAAACCGGTTTGGTAATAACAGTAGAAGACCATAATGTGATTGGCGGCCTGGGCAGTGCAGTATGTGAAGTTTTAGCACAGAGTCAGCCTACCAAGGTAATAAGGCTGGGGGTACAGGACAAATTCGGAGCTTCGGGCACTCCCCAGGAACTGATCCAGGCTTATGGGTTTGACAAGGAAAGCATTATAAAGACAGTAAAGGACAATATTGGCTAATTTGGATATCCAAAAATTCAGGGCAGATGCCCAGGCTTTTCTTTCCAGAAGTGATAAAGAATATTATCTGCATTTTTCCGGCAGGAAAGATAGCCTGGAGACCGCTTCTATATTCGATAAGTACAGCTGGCTGTTTACGGTTTCCAATATGCAGTATCTGCAGCAAAAAAAACAGCAGGAAGCAGGGCAGAGCCGAAAGAAGTATTCCTATCTTTTAAAATTTTGTACTGAATACCTTTTGGAGAAATCACTGCAGCAGCTTAGACAGCAGATTGCCCTGGATGAGGCTGCGGCCAGGGTAAACATTGATGGCAAAGATATGCCTTTCAGGTTCCTGGAGGTAATGCTGGCCAATGAGCCTGATAAAGCCAGGCGGGATCACATAGAAAAACTAAGGAATGACAAAATAGAAGAAGCTTTAAACCCTAATCTGTACCAGTACTGGGAGGAGGTTCATCAGCAAGCCAGGCAGTTTGGTTTTGACAGCTATAGCCATCTTTTTTCTTATCTGCTGGAGCAAGATTTTGACCTGCTTCAGGCGGGTATGAAAAAACTGCTGTCAGAAACCCACCAGTTATACCAGAACCATTTCGGCCAGTTGCTGTATCAGGAATTGGGTATAAACCTGGGCCAATCTGCCAGGAGTGATTTTATATACCTGAAACGGGGCCAGAAATATGACCCCTATTTTAGCACCCATAAAATGATAGGTTTGTTTTCAGAAACCCTTAAACAGCTGGGTATAGATATATATAGCCAAAAAAATATTATATTTGATATAGAAAAAAGAAAAAATAAGTCCCCCCGTGCTTTTTGCTGTACAGTAAGAATCCCTGATGAAATCTACCTGGTAGTTATGCCCAGTGGAGGCCAGGATGATTATGAAGCCATGTTTCATGAGGGAGGCCATGCCCAGCATTTTGCCCATACATCAGAAAACCTGGATTTTGAGTACAAATTTTTAGGGGATAATGCAGTTACTGAAGGTTATGCCTTTTTACTTGAGTCTTTGCTGCAGAACAGGTATTGGCTGGCAGACTTTGCCGGCATGGGTGACCAAACCGCTAAGCAGTTCTCCTATTACAGCAATCTGTTAAAATTATGGTACTGCCGGAGATATGCCGGAAAGCTGGAGTATGAGCTTCTGCTTCATGATGGCAGCCCTATCCAGGGACGGCAGCAACAATATAGCCATATACTGGGGGAGGCCTGCGGGATGGATTATCACCCATCAAGCTATTTGACCGATGTGGATACGGGTTTCTACTGTACCAACTATATTAGGGCCTGGGCGTTTCAGGCACAGCTGGGCCATTACTTGGTTACCAAATTTGGAAATAAATGGTTTAAAAGCAATAAAGCGGGTAACTTTTTAAAGGAGGTATGGGGTTCAGGGCAGAAGTATGATGCAGACCAGGTGCTTGGCCAGCTGGGGTTGGGCCGGCTTGATTTGGACTACCTTATAGGTTCCCTGGTAGACAGTATCAATCAATATGAAGAATTATAATTATCTGAGGAAGGTAGCAGTATGGATTTAAAAAAAATAATAAGAAGTATTCCTGATTTTCCTAAAAAGGGGGTAGTATTCAGAGATATAACTCCCTTGCTAAGGGACGGCCAGGCCTTCAGGCATTCAGTGGATTTGATGGCAGACCACTACAGTGGAGTTAAGATAGATGCTATTCTGGGGGCGGAAGCCCGGGGTTTTGTTTTTGGAGCAGCTATGGCCTATAAACTGGGGGTAGGCTTTATTCCTATTAGAAAACCGGGTAAGCTTCCTTATAACACCTGCCAGGTGTCCTATTCTTTAGAATACGGTGAAAACATCCTGGAGATGCATACTGATGCCATTAAGCCGGGAGACCATGTACTGATTGTAGATGACCTGGTAGCCACTGGGGGAACAGCCAAGGCCAAGGCAGAGCTGGTGGAGAGGATGAAGGGTGTAGTGATAGGTTTTTGCTTTTTAATTGAGCTTAAATTTTTAAACCCAAGAAAAATGCTTGGGGGTTATGATATATTTTCAATAATCGAATATGAATCTGAATAGTCAGGGGGGTGAGTTTTTTGGCTAAGCAAGACCAAAAAAAGAATAGTGGTAATGGCGAAGACACTGAAGCAAAGAAAGAGTTTAAAGATACCGCACAGAAGGATGAGCAGCAGGAACAGGAAGAAGTTTTAAGGCAGCTGCAGGAAGAGATAGACAAGCTGGGTACCAAAGACATACTGGTGCAGATGATGATGTCTGTTTCCAGCTTGGCTTATAAGAAAATGGGTTTGCCTCAAGGCACCAATGACCGTTTTAAAGACCAGGGTGATGCCAAACTGGCTGTGGATGCTTTCAGTTCCCTGTTAAAAGTCCTGGATGATGAGCTATCGGCTGAGGAAAGGGAGAACCTAAACTCATCTCTTTCCAACCTGCAGCTCAATTTTGTTAAAATATTCAAATAAGGCCAGCTGCATTTATGTGATGAGTTCCAAGGCCAGCTTTACTGCTTCTTGGGGAGAAGCAGTAGTATACAGGTTAGGCTTTTGATGATTAAAAGGCTCAATTTTCCAGGTGTTTAACCCTACCAGGGGCTTTTTAAAGGTAATGGCGTAACCTATTTCAGATAAAGTCCCCTCAGTCCCATCAATGGCTATTACTGCATCTCCGGATAATACTACCAGGGAATTCCTGGCATAACCCAATCCGGTGGGTATGGCCAGGTCTACCCAGGGATTGGCCGTTTCCTTATCAGTGGAAGGGAGAATGCCCATAGTTATGCCTCCTGCATCTTTGGCACCCCGGCAGGCCGCTTCCATTACTCCGCCCAGCCCTCCGCATACCAGCAGGGCGCCGCTGCGGGCAATCAGTTGTCCCACTTGGTAGGCTGTTTGGTAGACTGGGCCGTCCTTTTCAATTTTATTTCCGCCGATAACCGATATCTTTTTTAGATTTCTTAATGTTTCAGGCATAATCAGGCACCTTTAAGTAGATTTTTAATCAGTTTAAACCCAATAGAGAAATATGTCAGCATAATTTTTGGGTTATTTTATATTTGTGGGGGATTGATTAAATTTGGTTTTTATTATTGCCATATATTGGATAAAATAATTATTAAAATATAAAGGGGGATATCATGGAAGCTTTGATACTTTATGCGACCAGGTATGGGTGTACACAGAAATGTGCCAATCAACTGGCCCAAAAACTGGGGGAGGGGGCAGAAGTAATAAATTTGGCTGCAAAGAAAGTGATAGATTTAAGCCCCTACCCACTGGTAATTTTGGGCGGCTCTATTACTGCCGGTAAGATTAATAAAGAAATAACTGGTTTTGTAAATAAAAACCTGGACCAGCTGCTTGCAAAAAAAATTGGATTATTCTTATGCTGCCTGGAGCAGGGCGAGAAGGCAGAAAAGCAGATGGAAGAAGGTTTTGGCGCCCCTCTTACCCAGCATGCGGAGGCCAAGGGATTTTTGGGGGGAGAGATAGATTTAAACAAACTCAATTTTGTATTCAGGGGCATAATAAAAAAGATGCTAAAAACTGATCAAAATGTCTCCAGCCTTTCCCCCGAGAAACTGGATAATTTTGCTGTATCCATAAGGGAATCAATAGACAATAAGTAGATGGCTAAAGAAAAGAAGTGGGTTAAATATGTGGTACTGTCTTCAGGTACTTTTTGCTTAGGCTTGGGAATAGCAGGAATTTTTTTACCCATACTGCCTACCACCCCTTTTTTGCTGGTAGCAGCTGCCTGTTATGCCAAGGGGTCGCGTAAGTTCTATGTCTGGCTGATGGGAAACCGCCTATTAGGCGGGTATATAAAAAATTACCGGGAAAAAAAGGGCATGGAAGCTAAGGCCAAAGTAATTATCCTGTTGCTGTTGTGGGCCACCATACTCAGCTCAGCATTTTTAGCTGTTGGCAACTGGTGGGTAAGGGCAATACTGCTGGCTGTAGCTGTAGCAGTTACGGTTCACCTGCTAATGCTTAAGACACTTTAAAAAAGTAAGGAATGTAATAAGGAGAAAAAATGGATGCCGAAAAATTTGAGCGAAAAGTAACCAGGCAAATGGAAGATTATTTCAGCCAATATCCCCAGCATATTGAACATACAAAGAGAGTGCTGGGTTATGCTAAACAAATAATGAATGCTGAAGGCGGAGACAGCACCGTAATAACGGCTGCTGCCCTACTGCATGATATAGGGCTGCTGGAAAGTAAACGAAAATATGGTTCTTATGCCGGCAAATATCAACAGATAGAAGGACCTCCTATTGCCCGTAAATTTTTAGAAGAGGCGGATGCCTCGCCAGAATTAATTGATGAAGTTTGTGCTATAGTGGGCAGCCACCATACCAGGGGGGTAATCAATACTACAAACTTCCATGTTATCTGGGATGCTGACTGGCTAGTAAATTTTGCTACCCTGCATGGTAAGGAAAGCCAACAAAAGAAGGCCGAACTCATAGATAAGCTGCTTATTACCGAAACCGGTAAAAAAATGGCCAGGAATATATACCTGTCCAGCTAATCATTTTTAGCTGTTAATAGTATTGGGGGGGATGGTATGAATGAATATATCCAGTGTAAAAATATAAATATTGATGCAGACAAACTGGCGGAAAAAATTTTGGATTACCAGTACCAAATACAGAAGGATCTGGGTGGGCGCTATTCTGCAAGGGACCGGCAGCTCTGTCTCAGGGATATCAAATACCACCTTAATTACCTATGCAGCTCTGTTGCTTTTGACAGCATAACCTTATTTGAGGATTATATAGATTGGGCAAGGGTGTTGCTGGGGGGATACGGTCTTCCCCCCAGGGACCTGGCAAATAACCTGGAAAGCATGAAAAAGGTGCTTTCTGAAGAGCTGCCTGCTGATATCAGGGACAAGGTTGCCTATTTTCTGCAGCAGGGCCAAAAAAGGATAAAAACCAATACCGGTAAGGTAGATTCTTTTTTAAGCACCAAGCAGCAGCACAGCCGGATTTTAAACCAGTATTTCCAAGCCCTTTTAGCCTGGAAAAAAGAGGAAGCGCTATTTGTGGTTATGGAAGCCTTAAAAAAGCAAGTTAGCATAAAGGATCTTTACTTGAAAGTATTCCAGCCAGCCCAATATGAGCTGGGAAGGCTGTGGCAGAGGGGGGAAATAGATGTAGCGGGGGAGCATTATGGTACTGCCCTTACCCAATTTATAATGTCACAGCTCTATCCCCGCATACTTTCTACTGCTAAAACAGGAAGGGTGTTTATAGGCACCTGTATTAACGGTGAGCAGCATGAAATAGGCATGAGGATGGTTACTGATTTACTGGAATATGAAGGCTGGGACACTTACTATCTGGGTGCAAATACCCCTGCCGGCAGTATTTTAGGGAAAATTAAAACCCTTAAACCTGATTTGGTAGGGATATCAGCTACCATGCTGTTTAATGTGGGAAGCGTATATGAACTGATTGTCCAGATAAGGGATAGTAACCGTAATGTAAAGATAATAGTGGGTGGTTATCCCTTCCGGCAGGACAAGGATTTGTGGAAATCCATTGGGGCTGATGGCTGTGCTGCGGATCTAGATAAAGTGGTAGAGATATGCAGCCGACTGGTCAAAGGGCCCCGCCTGGCATCTTTTACCGCTCCTAAAATGGAATTTAGTTCAAACCAGACTAAAATTGAAGATTACCCCAGCCCCCACAGCAAGTTGTTTGCCCTCAACAATGAACTTATAAACATGCAGAGACAGCTAAGCAAGAAAAACATACAGCTGGATCAGCTAAACCAAAAACTTGAATTGATTTCCATGCAGGATTCCCTGACCCAACTCTATAACCGCCGTTATTTTTACCAATCCATAAAGCAGGAAATAAACAGGGCTGACCGGATAGGATACAGGCTGGTTCTGGTATTGGCAGATTTGAATAATTTCAAACAAATAAATGATGTTCTGGGACATAAGGCAGGGGATAACCTGTTGATAGGGCTGGCCCATATTTTGCAGCAAAATTTAAGAAAAGGGCTGGATACTGCCTATCGCTGGGGAGGGGACGAATTTTTGCTTACCATGTCTAATACAAGCAAAAGCCAAGCCTGGCAGGTTATGGCCAGGATTGATGAAAAATTAAGAAAAAAGAATAGTACCGTGTCCCTAGCCTGGGGGATAATAGAGATTAATAGCAAAAACTTGGATAAAATAGATGAGTTTATCAAAAAAGCTGATGGAATGATGTATGAGCATAAGAAAAAGGTTAAGGGCTAGTATAGCTTTAGGCCTGTTAATGCTGCTGGCCAGCATTCTCATAGGGGGAAATGCCTGCAGCCAGGCTAAGCTTGCCCCAAAGTTAAAAGTAGTAACCACTATTTATCCTATCTATGATATAACTAAAAATTTGGCAGGGGATAACCTGGAAGTGGTTTGTATAATACTGCCTGGTGAAAGCCCCCACACCTTTGAGATAACCCCGGAAAGGGTTAAGCAGCTACAGGGGGCAAAATTAGCATTTAAGGTAGGCCTGGGCCTGGATGACTGGCTGGATGATACTATTAGCAGCCTGGGCCTGGGCATCCAGGTGCATAATTTACATCAGGGCATAGACCTGATAGAAGACAAGGGTGCTGCCAATCCCCATATATGGCTGTCATTGGTAAATGCCCAAACCATAGTGGAAAATATAAGTGAAAGGCTGACTGGTAGTTTTCCGCAGTTTAAAGATGAATTTGAGCAAAACCAACAGATTTATATGGAAAACCTGCAAGAAATGGATGCTGGATTTAAAGATGAAGCCGCAAATTTTAGCCAAAGTCAGTTTATAGCTTTTCATGATGCATGGAGCTATATGGCCAGGGACCTGGACTTGGAGCAGGTAATGTCGGTAGAGCCTTTCCCCGGCAAAGAGCCTGCCCCCCAGTATATTATAGAACTGTATGAAACCATACAGCAGTACCAGCTGGACACTATATTCATTGAGCCCCAACTGTCAACTGATGTGGTGAACTATTTGTCTGAAGACCTGGGGCTGGAAGTAAAAGTATTGGACCCCTTAGGGGGAACCGGGGGCAGGGATTCCTACCTGGAGCTCATGGATTATAATTTCCAACAGCTAAAATATGCTTTAAAGTGAGCAAAAAGCATTGCTTGACAATTATACTACCCATTATATTATTAAGTTGTATAATATTATTGATATAATATTATATTATTTACTTATAATAATTATAAAAATAAGATGAGAAAAATCTCCATTATTTTAGTAATATCCATTATGGCATCCTTGCTGGTTATGGCTCCCTCTAACCTATGGGGGGAAAACCTGGAGGATAAGCTGGAGCAGGTACAAAAAGAAAAAGAAAGCACCAGCAAGCAGCTGGAACAGGAAAAGATAAAGGAGCAGCAGTACCTGGAACAGATTGATTCTATAGAAGATGAGATGCTGGCGGTTCTGGATGAGATTGAGCATTTAAACCACCAGTTGGATGAATTGGAAATAGAGATAAACAAAAGCAATTTGGAGCTGGAAATTAAAGAAAAGGAACTGGTTCAGACCGAGCAGGAGCTTCAGGAAAAGGTAGCCCTTTTAAATGGAAGGGTATCCAATATTTATAAAAATAAGAATTTAACCTTTATACAAGCCATCATAAATTCAGAAAGCTTCCTTGATTTTCTGTCCAAATTAAAAATGATGACATTGATTGCCGAACAGGATGCCCAGGTGGTGCAGGAAATAAAAATAAAGAGGCAGGCTATTATAAATATTAAAAACGCTATTTTACAGTTAAGCCAGGTTTTAGAAGTACAAAAGCAGGACCTGGAAAACCTGATACAAGTAAAAGAGGGTAAAAAGGTAGATTTAGAGGAAATCTATGAGCAAAAGAAGAGCTTGCTGTCTGAAACTATTGCCCATAAGAGTACCCTGCTGGCCATGGAAAAACAGCTGGCAGCTAAAGAGGCTGAAATCAAGAAGACCCTGGAAAGCTATCGTTACGGAAACGCTCCCAGCGGAAGGTTCGCCTGGCCCACCAACGGCATACTTACTTCCGGGTTCGGATATAGAAGCAGCCCGGTATTTGGGGCCACCCGGTTCCATTCAGGCATTGATATTGGCTGCGATACGGGAACCCCGGTGATTGCTGCTGAGGGGGGACAAGTGGTACAGACCGCCCATATAGGTGGTTATGGTTTATCGGTGCTCATATACCATGGGGGAGGAGTGGCTACCTTTTATGCCCACTTGTCAGGGTTTGCAGTGTCCGGAGGCCAGACAGTAAAAAGAGGCCAGGTGATTGGCTATGTAGGCACCACCGGTTGGACCACCGGCCCCCATCTTCATTTTGAGGTCAGGGTAAACGGAGTCCCCCAGGACCCCCGTAAATACTTATAATTTTGCCATTAGTAAGGTTTGTTATAAAATAGTCTAAAAAGTCAGGAGTATAATTATGAAAAAATCAGTAGTTAAATTTGCCTCCATGGAGTATGACCGGCTGGACGCCCAGGCTACTCTGCCTGCAAAACTGGAAAGGCTGCTTCTTTCAATAAATTTAAAAGATATGGTAGAAGATAAATCAGTTGCCCTGAAGATGCATCTGGGCACCAACCTGGGCTATACCACCATCCATCCCTTATTTGTAAAAATTATAGTAGACCAGTTAAAAAAAGCAGGAGGCAGGGTTTTTATAACTGACCTGGATTCCTCAGTGGCCAGCGCCAAGGACAGGGGATATGGGGAAGCGGTCCTGGGTATCCCGCTTATATCTACCACCGGGCTTTTTGACAAGTATTATTACGACCATCCGGTTGATTTTAAAACCCTGGACAAGGTACAGGTAGCCGGACACATCCAGGATGCAGATGTTTTAATTGATTTTTCCCATGTAAAAGGCCACGGAGTCTGTGCCTATGGCGGGGCCTGCAAAAATATTGCTATGGGATGCGTTACCAGGAAAACCAGGAGGGATCTCCATGCATTGGAAGGCGGAATAAACTGGAACCGGGACCTTTGCAGCCATTGCTATACCTGTGTGGATTCATGCCGATACAATGCGAATAAATTTGATGATGATGGCAACTATGAAATTTTTTACCATGACTGTACTTACTGCCAGCATTGCATAGATGTTTGCCCCAATGAAGCCCTTACCCTGGTGGGGAAAAAATATGAGGATTTTCAGGAAGGCATGGCCATAGCTACCCAGAAGGTGCTGGAAACATTTGATAAGGGCAGTGTTTACTATATAAACTTTTTGCTTAACATAACTATACTTTGTGACTGCTGGGGTTTTTCTACTCCTTCCCTGGTACCGGACATCGGTATACTGGCTTCTGATGACATGGTAGCCATTGAACAGGCTTCGCTGGATTTAATTGATGATGCTAAACTCCTTGCCGGGTCCCTGCCTAAAGGAAGGGAGCTGGCCCCGGGAGATCATTTATTTGAAAAAATTCATGGCAAGGATCCTTATCTACAGATACAAAAGCTGAAAAACAGGGGGCTGGGAAATGATAATTACAATTTGGAAGAAATCAAATAGATGGGCCTAAAAAACATGGCAGGTTCTTTTTTATGGATATTATTATGCCTGTATGGCGTATTGATGCTTAGTATAGTTATATTCGGAATAGGGGTAAAACCGGCTTACAGCAATGAAGCGGTTAGCCTGTTTGGAATACCATTTTTACAGAAAGCTGCCGGCTATAGCGCTATAAAGTGGCTACCGTATGTCCTGGATAAAATAATTTGGGCCGGATTCGTTTTTATTTTTTTACGGATAGCCAGGTCAGGCAGCTACACATCCATAAAAGCTATTATTTTTCTGGCATTATTTCTGATAATAATGTATGCAGTTACTTTCCCCCTGAGCTGGTGGCGGGGATTTCTGATTGAAAAAAGTTTCGGCTTATCCAGCCAATCCCTGGGGGGCTGGCTTCTGGATTACGGCAAGTCAGTTATGGTATCCTTTCTACTCTCCTTTGCCGGTTACTGCGGCCTGTATTTTTTAATAGGCCATTTTCCCCGCAACTGGTGGCTGCTGGCCTGGGCAGCTTTACTGTTGTTTTCACTAATATCAACCATACTATATCCACTGGTAATAGATCCCCTCTTTTATAATTTTGAGCCTCTCCAAGACCAGGAAATGGTAGCCAGCATAAAAGAGATGGGACATAAGGCGGGAATAAATATAGACCAGGTGCTGGTAGCTGATGCCAGCAGGCGGACGGTAAAAGCCAATGCTTACTTTACAGGACTGGGCAGGACCAGGAGAATTGTTATTTATGACAATTTGCTTAACCGGTTTAGCTCTGACCAGGCATTGGCGGTGGTAGCCCATGAGATAGGGCACTGGAAGTCGGGACACCTGCTTAAATGGTTACTTATTTCTGTGCCCGCCTTCTTTTTGTTTATGGCGGCGGCCTTTGGGATTACCAGGAGCCTGGGCGGAAAGGTATTGACCCAGGTAATGATAGTGATTGTACTATATGTTTTACTGTCTACAGTAGCCCTGCCGGTTCAGAACCTAATTTCCAGGAACTTTGAAAGGCAGGCTGACCAGGTAGCGCTGGAGCTTACCGGCAACCCCCAGGCCCTAGTGGACCTGTATGTAAATTTAGCCCAAACCAATTACTCTAATGTAGAGCCCCACCCCTTAACCAGGAGCTTGTGGTATAGCCATCCTCCCATCATGGAGAGGATAAGAGTGGCCAGAAACTATTATTGATTATGCCGGTTATGGTGTTTCTGGCCGTATCGGTTTTGGTACCCGCTGTTAATGTTTTCAATATCTTGCAGGATCTGGTCCTGATTTTCAGCCGACAGGCATCCGTATTGCTTGCACTGGCCGTATTGTTGTTCAATATTTTCCATAACCTGGTCAGCCAGCTGCTGGGGAGTATCTTCGGAGGCCATAACCTGCCTGGCTTCTTCTATTCTCTTGTTCAGCATATTAAGATGAAGTTTTGGCTTCTGGGAAGAAGGATAAATAAATAGCTGTACCTCTTCCACCGTTCTTTTAACCGGATAAAGCGCCTGGCCCGGTATGCTGCCCTGGGATGCATAGGCGGTACCGGCAAAAGAGAAAGAGACAACTATGAAGGCAGTAAGAAAAGCAATGGCCGGTTTTAGCCATCCTGCCCTTATCCTTTTTGGCGGAACCTGGCTTAGTGCTTGCTGCAGGGCGGATTTTAGAAAATTTTCATCAGGCTGCAATGATTTTAAGCCTTGAACCTGCATGGCGCTTTTAAGGTATGGTTCCAGCTCTTCCCGGCAGCAGCTGTATTTTTCCAGGCAATAAGAAATACTGTATCCTTTCTTTAAAAGGACCAGGCATTTTTCCGTTATATTTTGTATTTGTTTTTTATTCATTTTCCTGTATATATTTCCTTAAAGCATCCAGGGCCCTGAATACTATGCCCCTTAATGTATTCTGCCTTTTACCGGTTATCCTGGATATCAGCTTATAGTCAAAGTCTTCTACCAGCTTTAGTACCACTACTTCCCTCTGCAGGTCGGTGAGCCTGGACAAAGCTTTAAATAATTTTTCATTTTTTATGCCCAGTTCCAGGAAAAGGTAAGTGCTGTTATCAATTAAACCATTGTGTTTACCAGGTTCCTGTCCTTTATCCGGAGAGGGATTTCTGGTTTCTCTATCCTGTTTACGGTAGTAATCGATAAGAAGATTCCTGGCTACCTTGTAAAGCCAGGCAAAAAATTGCCGGCTGTTAAATTTTTTGCTGTTCAGGTTGCTGTAAGCCCTTAAGGCCAGCTGGCTGCATATATCTTCTGCCTCCTGCCTGTTTCCGGTACGATAATAACAATACCGGAACAGCGGTGGCATAAACTGGCGGTAAATCTTTTCAAACCAGATCCGGTCCCCGCTTTTTTTATACTGTCTAAGGTATAAGTCTAAATTTTCCAATTATTGTTTCCAGTTGGTTTTTACCAGATATTATACCTTATTTGCTCATATCTTTTCACAGCCATTATTCTTTAACGTCTTAAAGGACCGTTTAAAGTAACAAACTATGGTACTTCCATTTAACATCAGGTGAAAAACGACCATAGCTATAAGCAATATGGAGCTCCAGTCATGGAACAATTTCAAGGAACTTCTAGAGGCCAGATCCAGTATACTGGCTCCAGCCCCCTGTCCGGCCCGGGTACCGGGACCGGATGGGGTAACCATCAATACTATTCCGGTTAGGGCGCTGATCAGCATAAAGAACAGCAAAAAAATATCTATGATTATTTTTAACTTAATTTTTAGTCTCAATTATTTCTGCCTCGTCTGCCCTGGCCTAACTGGTTAGTCCTTAATTGCTGGCACTGCTGCTGCAGCTGCGGGCATTGCCCATCTTCTGACAATCTTTCCTGGTTTCTAAGCTGCTGGCACTCTCCATCGCAATCCTGGTTATCCTGATTGTATTGATACCTGTACTCATGGCGTTCCTGCTGGCATAAAGCCTTATCCTGGCCACAAATACAATCGGAATAAGCGGCCTGGTTTTGTCCTTGTTTCTCATTATTGTAGGCATATATAAAGCCTGCGGAACTGAGAAGCACCACTGCCGCTATAGCCACTGCTATTACTGCTTTCTTAATCATCCTGTATTCCTTTCGTTCCTGTTTATTATATATAAACGCAGGAGAAGCTAATTTTGTTAGGGCAAGTTTATTTATTTAAAATTTGATTGCTTTAGACTTTTACTTTTATGGTTATAATATAATTAATGTAACAAGTCTTATAAGGGGCAGTAATTGATAAAAAAATTAATGGTGGGAATATGCACTATACTTTTTTTAGCTGTAGTTAGCTGCAGCCCCCAGGCAGCGGAACCAGTAACCACGCCAATAGAAGAGGATTCTCCATCTTTGCCGGAAACTGAAGTGGAAAACAGGGTAATATATATGGAGATTGGTACCGATGTCCAATCCAATCATTTTGAACACAGGGTGGCCAACATTTACAGCATAAGGGTAGATGGCTCGGGCCAGGAATTGATATTTTCGGATATGGATTATCCCTGGGACTTGGGTAGGGTATATAGTGTTTCCCCCGACGGCAATAAGATAGCAGTATCCTTCTTTGAGGGTGGGAGGGGAGCTTATAGCAGTTTATCCATTATTGATATGAACACGGGCCAGGTGGAGACAGCGGCAGAATTTGATTATACCCAGTCTGAAAATGTTGATCTTATTAAGCAGCTGTATGGAGAGCCGGTATGGTCTTTAGACAGTACTACGCTGGCGTATGAGGTAATAAATGTGCCTACAGAACCTGAACCAGGAAGATATTATACCGACTGGGTACAGCTGTATGTTTTGGGCTCGGGCCAGGCAGAGCAGGTTATTCCAAGGATAGGGGGAATGTGCGCCACTAAACTGACTTTTATGCAGCCGGTACTTTTTCTGCCGGATGGGCAACTGGCAGTGGTCTACCATGCTTACTACAGTAATGAGAAAGACCCTTATGACATCTATTCTATAAATGAGGAAGTGTATCTGATGGATTTGGAAACGGCGGATATAAGCATGATTATAAATGCAAAAGATTTTGAGCAGGTAGAAGCAGTGCAAAGTTTTTCCAATTTTAAATGGTGGGATGGCAAAATAGTATTTGAACTTCTGGGAGACTTTGAAGAAGATGGCGATGTATATGCCTATCTTCCTGCTGACCGCAAGATAGAAGCGGTTACTTCGGATCCTGATTTAAGGGAGCAGCAGCCGGACAGCAGCAAAGATTTGCTGTGCTATGTAGGGGTTCCCAGGTATGGAACCATTTCCTATCAAAACCCAGCCGGCGATATTTATATCAGGCAGGGCAGTGATTTGAGCAAGGTAAGTGAAAACAGCAAATCAAGCCAGCCCCTATTTTCACCAGATGGAAATTTCATAGCTTATGTTGAATATGAATATGATCAAAATTATGAATACATTAAAGGCAGGACAATCAAATCCTATAATGTAGGAACAGGCCAAACCGAAGAAGCAGTATTTTCCGAACAGATAATAGAACTGGCAGGCTGGGCTGTTCTGGAACAGGAGAAATAATGAAATTGATTCTTAAAGAGAAGACCCAAAACGCAAAAGATGTATTTTCCTTTAAATTTAACCCCCAGCAGCATTTCGACTGGGTGCCGGGGCAATATGTGCAGGTAGTGCTCCCCCATAAAAATCCTGATAACAGGGGAATAAAAAGGTTTTTTTCCATTGCGTCTGCTCCGCAGGAGAAAATCATTATGATAACCACCAGGATAATGGAGGAAGGGGGCAGTACTTTTAAGGCCAGGCTGATGGAACTAAAACCAGGCGCTTTTATGGAAGCTTCGAAACCCCGGGGTGATTTTAAGGTAGCTGATGCTGATAAAAGGCAGGTAATGATTGCAGGAGGAATAGGTATTACTCCCTTCAGGTCAATTTTACTGGATTTGGACTACAGGCATAAATTAAAAGATATAATCTTGCTTTATGCCTCCAGGGATAATCCCCCCATATTTTATGAAGAATTAGAAAAACTTGATAAAAAAAATAAGGGTTTTAAACTCATAATACCGGAAGTTACCATAGATTCCGGGGTAATAGCCCGGGAGATAGGAGACTTAAAAGATACCCTCTATATGGTGTCAGGCCCTGCAGGAATGGTAAAAGCGCTAGGGCAGCAGCTGGAAGGGCTGGGGGTAGAACCCCAAAACATCAAAAAAGATTTCTTCCCCGGTTATGATTAAAAAGGAAAGATTTTTAAAAAAACTGAACCGTATACTGGGATATTTGCTAATACCGGCATTTGTGGTGCTTATGGTTACCGGCTACCGTCAGCTGGGTTATTTTACTTTTTTTACCCGGGGCACGGCTAACCTTTTACACCAGGTTTATATCAATATAGTGTTTTTAATATTGTTTACCATGCATGCAGGCCTCAGCCTAAGGGCTTCTTTGGCCCGGAATAAGGTTAAGGGGAAAGCAGTAGACCTGTTGCTATTAGTCTGCGGCCTGCTGTTTATATTGGCTTTTTCTTATTTTGCCTTATCATGAATAAAAAAATTTTCTACATTTTAGCGGTAGTGGCAGCGGCAGGATTGTTAGCCCTGCTCATATATTCCATAGCACAGGACAGGCAGGAACAGGCCAGCCTGGATCAAGGCTTTAATTTTGAGGATATAGATATAAGCCAGATAGGAAATGACAGCGAGTTTGCCTCAGCATTACCGGAGTACCGAATTCTTTTTAACGGTTTGGTAAAAGAAGAAGTGGAACTGAATTTGGTACAGATCATTGAAAAATATTTGCATCTGGCAGAAACCAGGATAGTTCATGGAGTGCGTTCCGATGGGGAGCAAGTGGATATAGAATACACCGGCTTGGACCTGCGGTATTTGCTTGAAGATATAGAAATCCTGGATCAGGCCCAAAATATTATTGTTTATGGTACCGACCTTTATGCTGCCAATTTTACCTTAGAAGAGCTTAAGCAGGATATGATGCTGGTTTGGAAAAAGGAAGGCCAGTATATGGTTCCCAGCCAGGATGGTGTATTAAAAATAGTTCAGCATAACGGGCCTACTTTTAAATGGGTCAAGAACCCGGTACTATTTAATATTATCCCAGAGCTGCAGGAAATGGCGGATGAAAGCGGGCAGCTGGATCCAGGGATTTTAGAGTTTGCGTCTGAGCAGACCATGTTTGTGCTTACCATAGGAATGGTGCCCCAGATAGACAGTAATGATTGGTCCCTAGCTATTGAAGGTTTGGTGGAAAAAGAGATGAGCCTAGATTACGGTCAACTTAAAAATATGCCCCAAGAGTCGGTATATGCTACCCTGGAGACCATCTCCAACCCCCAGGGAGGGCCCTTAATTGGAAATGCAGTTTGGTCGGGAGTCCCCCTGGCCTATATAATGGATATGGTTCAATACAGCCCCCAGACACAGGAAGTAGTATTTTACTGCACCGATGGTTATTCTACCAGCATAACCCTAGAGGAAGCCCTGCAGCCTGGAGTAATGCTGGCTTATGCCATGAATGGCCGGGATTTAAGTGCTGAACATGGTTTTCCGGTAAGGGCTGTAGTTCCATCCAAATACGGAATGAAATGGGCAAAATGGATTGAGAGGATAGAATTTGTAGATTATGATTATAAAGGGTATTGGGAAAGCAGGGGGTGGTCTGACTATGCAGGCAGGGATACCCCTGAGCAAAGATTTGAGTAAGGAGAAAGCGTGATTTATACCTACATACTGCCTTTGGGCATAACCGCCTACCTGTCTGTGCTGGTGGCTTTAGCCGGCTTGATTGGTTTTCGGTTAAAAAAAAGGAAAATCTATTACAAGATACACCGTATAGCAGGCATAGTAGCCATTGCAGCAGCTACCATACATGGAATTTTAGCCTTAATCTTTTACCTGGGTTAATTTAAGCTGACAGAAACCGAAGATCTTTTGGAATGCTTACTGTCAAAATCCGGGCTGTCGCTAACGGCTAAGATCATCTTGTAGGTTTGTCCCGGGATAAGCTCCTGGTCATATTCATCGCCTGAATCAAGTAAAATAACGAATTCAAAAGCATCGGGGCTGCCTGCATGTTCCTCTATGTCGCTGGTGCCGCCCAGTTCTGTATCCGGCTGATGGTCAAAGTTGGAAACACCAAAATCATCCCTGATTAAGGCCTGGTCCTCTGAAAATGCCATCATGATTATGTTAGCGTCTTTCATGGCAAAACTGGGATTAAAACCAACTGCCGCCCATCCAGGTCCTAAGCCGGTTATCCCCATGTATAGCAGGGTATTGTCCTGAGACCAGTAGACAGCAAGCCCGGTGGCGCTGTCCTCTACCAAAAACTGGTATTCATTTTCCTCCACAACCCCGTTGGTATTTATGTTTTGTACCGTATATCCATCAGTGCCTGAGGATTGGACCTGGATCTCAGGCTGGCTGCAAGCAGATAATACCAGCACAGAGGTTATTACCAGTATAGTTAAAGCAATATTTTTTTTCACCTATCCTCCTATTATTGTTTAGTTCTAAATTAGCATAATTTTAATTTAGTTGAAATTAACTGATTATCAGAAATATAATGATTATAATTGACACAATGAAGGTCCTCCTATATTATTAGTATTAATTACTAATTAAGATAAATTATTAACAAAGGAGGAGTAATGGAAGACAGGATGCCCTTATTAGGAGAAATATTTCCCGAAATGGAAGTAGTAACCACCCATGGAAAGCTTAAGCTGCCTATTGATTATGCTGGAAAATGGTTTATTTTGTTTAGCCATCCCGCTGATTTTACACCGGTATGCACTACTGAATTCGTTGCTTTCCAGAAAAGGTATGACCAGTTCAGGAAATTTAATTGCGAATTAATCGGATTAAGCATAGACCAGGTTTTTTCCCATATTAAATGGGTGCAGTGGATAAAAGAAAATCTTGATGTTGAAATCAAGTTTCCAATAATTGCTGATGATGCCGGTGCGGTGTCTCAAAAACTGGGTTTTATCCATCCGGGTAAAGGGACCAATACAGTTAGGGCGGTAATGATAGTAGACCCTAATGCCAGGATAAGGGCAATGCTCTATTACCCCCAGGAGTTAGGCAGAAATATGGATGAAATTTTAAGGATGATAGAAGCATTCCAGGTAGCAGAGAAAAACGGAGTGGCCATGCCTGCCAACTGGCCTAATAATGAAATAATAAAAGATGAAGTTATAATACCGCCCCCTACCGATGAAAGGGCAATAGCAGATAGGATGAAAAAATATGATTGCTTTGACTGGTGGTTCTGTCATAAAAAATTATAGGAGGTAAATATGGCTGAAAAAATGCAAATTTATAAATGTGAAGTATGCGGCAACATAGTAGAAGTGCTTCATGGGGGAAAGGGAGAGCTGGTATGCTGTAATGAGCCCATGAAACTGTTTAAGGAAAATACGGTAGATGCAGCTAAGGAAAAACATGTTCCCGTTATAAAAAGAGATGGTGATATGGTAAAAGTCAAGGTAGGGAGCGTGGACCATCCCATGGAAGAAAAACATTATATTGAATGGATTCAGATAGTGGATGGAGATGTGGCGTACCGTAAGTTTCTTAAGCCGGGTGATGCGCCGGAGGCAGAATTTTCCGTAAGCAGTAAAGATATTTACGCAAGGGAGTATTGTAATATTCATGGATTGTGGAAAGGATAAAAAATGATAAGCAAAAAAATGCAAACAGCTATAAATGAACAGATAAATGCGGAGATGTATTCCTCTTACCTTTATCTGGCCATGAGTGCCTATTTTGAAAATACAGACCTTACCGGTTTTGCTAACTGGATGAGGATACAGGCCCAGGAAGAACTGGATCATGCTATGAAGTTTTTTGATTTTGTAAACGAAAGGGGAGGCCAGGTGGTACTGAAGGACATAAAGGCTTCTGCTACTGCCTGGAAGTCACCGGTAGAGGTAATGGAAGCAGTATATGCCCACGAGCAAAAGGTTACCGGGCTTATAAATGACCTGGTTGATTTGGCCATAAAGGAAAAAGACCATGCTTCTAATAATTTTTTACAGTGGTTTGTGGCAGAGCAGGTGGAAGAAGAGGCTTCAGCTGAAGCTATCATAAAAAAGCTTAAGCTGGTAAGCGGTACCGGTAATGGATTGTTTATGATAGACCAGGAGTTGGCCAAGAGGGTTTATACTCCCCCGGCTGCTGCTGAATAATAATGGTTTTAAAAAAAATATAAAAAGTTATATATTATAATCGCACCTTTAAAGGTGCGATTATATTTTGCAAGCTAACAGGAGGCAATAATGGCAGAACAAATAAAGAATAATGTATTCTATGTGGGAGCCAAGGACCCTGACCGGGAGTTGTTTGATGAGCTCATTCCTTTACCGGATGGTACTACCTATAATTCCTACTTGGTAAAGGGCAGCGAAAAAGTGGCCTTAATTGATACCGTAGACCCTTCTAAGGTGGATGAGCTATGGGCGCATTTGGAGCAATTGAATGTTAATAATATAGATTATATTATTGCCAATCATGCCGAGCAGGACCATTCGGGATCCATACCCCAGGTGTTAGAAAAGTTCCCCCGGGCCGTAGTGGTAACTAATGAAAAGTGCAAGGGCATGCTGATAGATTTGCTGCATATAGCAGATGATAAGTTTCTGGTAGTAGAGGATGGCTCATCTCTATACCTGGGCGATAAGAACCTGGAATTTATAATAGCTCCCTGGGTCCACTGGCCTGAAACCATGTTCACTTACCTTAAAGAGGACAAGATACTGTTTACCTGTGATTATCTGGGCTCACATTTTTCCTTTGAAAATCTTTATGTAGAGGACCAGGAAGCTACCTATAGGAATGCCAAAAGATATTATGCTGAAATTATGATGCCTTTTGCCAATCTGGCTAAAAAACATCTGGATAAAGTCCAGGGGCTGGATATTGAAATTATAGCTCCCAGCCATGGCCAGGTGTATAAGGATTATGGCTTTATATTGGATGCCTATAAAGACTGGACTTCGGATGGGGTCAAAAATGAGGTAGTTTTAGCCTATGTTTCCATGCATGGGAGTACCAAGGAAATGGTTGATTATTTTAAATCAGCACTGGAAGCTAAAAAGGTAAAGGTAAAAACTTTTAACCTTACTCATACAGATACTGGTGAACTGGCCATGGCTTTGGTGGATGCGGCTACTGTGGTTTTAGCTACTCCTACCGTGCTCTCAGGGCCCCACCCGGCAGCGGTGTATGCTGCTTACCTGGTCAAAGCCTTAAGGCCCAAGACCAGGTATTTAGGCCTTATTGGTTCCTATGGCTGGGGAGGAAAGACGGTAGAAGTAATTTCTGACCTGGTTTCCACCCTAAAAGCAGAGATACTGGAGCCGGTAATAGTGAAAGGCCTGCCGGACCAACAGGCCTTGGCTGGGTTGGATAAACTGGCTGCCGGCATAGCGGAAAAACACTCTCAGCTAGATTAAACAGGATATGGTGGAAAAGCAGAAGCTGGAAAAACTATATGAAAAATATAATGACCGGAGCCATGTCAGCCCAGACCCGCTTCAGTTTTTGTACCATTACCAGGAAGTGGGGGACAGGGAAGTAGCAGGTATCATAGCTTCTGCTTTGGCCTATGGCCGGGTGGCTCAGATTATAAAAAGTGTAGGATTTGTGCTGGATAAGCTTGGCCCCCACCCCCGCAGTTTCCTGCTTAACTCTAGCTGCCCTGATTTAAATGAATTAATGAAGGGGTTCAAGCACCGGTTTACTACTGGGCAGGATATAGTGTTCATGCTGGATTGCATAAGGGCAGCTATAGAAGAGTACGGCTCTTTAAACCAATGTTTTTTGGCAGGCTATAATCGCAGTCAGCGTTCTATATCTGAATCTTTGGCTTCGTTTATCGGACGCCTTACCTGCCGTCCGGATGGATTTTGCAGCAGCCTGTTCCCCCTGGCCAAAGGAAACAGCGCTTTAAAACGCTTTAACCTTTATTTAAGGTGGATGGTTAGGGAGGACAAGGTTGATCCTGGAGGCTGGAAGGGTATTGATAAATCCCAGCTTATAGTGCCCTTAGATATTCATATGCACCGCATATCTCAAAAGCTGGGATTTACCTGCCGCAAGCAGGCCGACATGAAAACCGCTATAGAGATAACTGATGCCTTCAGGCAGTTTAGTCCCCGGGATCCAGTCAAATATGATTTTGCCTTAACCCGTTTGGGGATAAACAAAATAGGTTATATTTTTTAATTTTATCCTTTTGGATTTGCATGTATAATAATTTATATTATTTTTAACAAGACGGGGGCTTAAATGAAAAGTAGGTGGAAAAAGATTTGGGGATATGCGGGAATATTCTTGTCTATAATACTTATAGTGGGTATGCTTACCCCTATTACCCTTAATGCCGGTACTTCTGAACAGGTGCAGGCATTTGTGTCCAGGTTCTATACCAACTGCCTGGGCAGGCAGCCCGACCAAGGTGGTTTAAATGAATGGGTAAACAGGTTGATGACCGGGGTAAAAACCGGTGAAGATGTGGCTAAGGGTTTCATATTAAGCCAGGAATTTATAGCCAAGAACCATAGCGATTCCGAATTTGTGACTATCTTATACAGATCTTTTTTCAACCGCCAGCCTGATTCATTTGGGATGAATGCATGGCTGGGCAGGATGAAATCTGGACAGACCAGGGCCCAGGTACTGGATGGTTTTCTCCATTCAAATGAATTTGCCCAACTTTGCTCTTCTTACGGCATAAGCCCCTACGCAGGAGCTGTTTCGGCACCGGCAACCAACAGCACCCTGGGTACCAATACCGGATTTGTCCAGGGGAATAAGGTCAACTTCATTATATGGGGTGATGACAGCGCTTCCGACAGGCCTGGTGGGAGAGTAAGCGGAAGGACTGATATAAATATTTTTGTACATCTTAACCTGGATACGGGTAAGGCGGTAGTAGTAACTATTCCCAGGGACACCTGGGCACCCATTCCCGGCCATAGCACTCAGAAAATAAATGCTGCCCATGCCATAGGAGGAACTGATCTGGCAGTCAGGACATTCGAGCAGTTTACCGGTATGCCTATTGACTTCTATATCATAACCGATTTTGACGGGTTTAAGCCATTGATAGATTATTTTGGGGGAGTCACTACTACTGTGGAAGAGAATATAGCAGACAGTTTTTCCGGATGTTATCTTAACACCGGAACCCACACCATTAATGGAACCCAGGCGCTGGCTCTGTCCCGGGCCAGGAAAGGAAGATCTCTTTATGGGGGAGGAGCCTATGCCAGGGAAAAACAGTCGGCTATGCTGATGGCAGACCTTTTGGTACAGAAGCGTTCCATGGTTAATGCTGGTAATTTGGCCAGTTTTCTAAACACAATGAGACAATATGTTTGGACCAATATTTCGGTGGCACAGGCCTCTAAAATACTGCCAACACTTATGACCATTAACCGGGGTGATATTAACATCACTACTTTTAAGTCCTGGCCCCAATATTTTGGCAATGCCAGTGCGGTAGGCTATAACGAGGCAGAAAAAAATCAATTCTTCCAGTGGGTTGCAAATCAATAAAAATTTTGTATAGTTACTGGTTATGGATCCTAAGAGGGATAATATATTAAAAGGTAAAATAACCAGCTTGCTGCTAAGCTTTTCGGCACCTGCTGTCATAGGTATGATAGTAGGTGCCCTGTATAATATAGCGGATACCATATTTGTAGGAAAAAGCTCCGGTGCCCTAGCTATAGCCGCCCTGTCTATAGTATTCCCTATTCAGCTAATAATGATGTCAGTGGGAACCATGATTGGGGTAGGCGGTGCCAGCGTAATATCCAGGGCATTAGGAAAAAATAATCCAAAGCGGGCTGCTAATGCTTTCGGCAGCGGTTTGATTTTAAACCTATTGTTCTCTGCTATTTTTGTATTTTTTTCCTTTATTTTTATGGATAAGTTGCTGGTTTTTTTTGGGGCTTCGGCACAGGTAATGGAATATGCCCGCCAGTATATGGGCATTATACTTATCGGCCTCTTTTTCTTTTCTTTTTCTATTACTGGAAATAATTTCCTAAGGGCGGAAGGTAATCCCCGGGCTTCCATGTATGTAATGATTATGGGGGCAGCGGCCAATATAGTATTGGACCCCCTGTTTATTTTTGGTTTTGGCATGGGGGTAAGAGGGGCAGCCATTGCTACCGTTATCAGCCAGGGACTAAGCTGCCTATATATACTTTTCTACTATATTAGGGGCAAGAACTTAATCAAGATTAAGCTCAGCTGTTTTAAATTCCGGCTGCCTTTAATGAAAGAGATCATGGGTGTAGGTTTCCCTTCTTTTATAAGGTCCTCTATGTCCAGTGTTATAATATTGGTTTTCAACCGGGCCTTGGGCTATTATGGCAATGACCTGTATATTGCCATAATGGGCATAGGATTCAGGATGCTGAGCCTAATCCAGATGCCTATCATAGGTATAAACCAGGGTTTTTCCACTATAGCCAGTTTCAATTACGGGGCCCAGCTTCATAACCGGGTGAGAAGGGTGTTGGCTGTTTCTGCTATATGGGTAACCGCTATAGGGGTAGCGGGATCTTTAGTCATTATGCTGTTTACCCGGCAGATTCTAGGATTTTTTAGCAGCAGTCCCCTTTTGATTAATATGGGCATTGAACCGTTAAGGATAATTATGATGTTTCTGCCCTTTTTGGGGGTACAGATTTTAGGGGGAGGGCTGTTTCAAGCCATTGGCAAACCTGCCCCTGCCCTAATTATTACCATGCTGAAGCAAATAATATTTTTAGTACCGGCCATAATTTTATTGCCGATGGTGCTAGGGCTAAAGGGAGTGTGGTTCTCCATACCGGTAGCAGACTTTTTATCGGTAATAGTGACCGTAGTATGGATTTATAAAGAAATGGGGTCATTTGGCCGCAAGATAAATTATGAAAGAGTTAAAACTTAAAAGGGGTGCTAATGATAATTAAGAGAAGATCAGAGTTCAAGCCGGAAATTATGAATGATAACCAGATAAGAGGGGTAAAATTTTATCCTTTGATTACTGCCCAGGACGGGGCCCCTAATTTTGCCATGAGGGTATTTGAAGTAGAGCCCGGCGGCTATAGTCCCCGTCACTCCCATAAATGGGAACATGAAATCTATGTAATAGAAGGCAGCGGCTATGCCGTCAAAGAAAATGGGGTTATACCTATTGGTAAAGATGACTGCATTTTGGTAGAGCCTTCAGAGCTTCACCAAATAAAAGCGGGGGAAGAGGGCATAACTTTTATATGTGTAGTTCCCCACGAAGGCCAGCCTTCCTAAAAACAATAAATATGAATAGAAAATATTTAACTATAGCGGTAATGCTGCTGGCTATAGTGCTTACAGCTTGTGCTCCTGCTAAAGAGTTTGGGCCACTTACCGTATGCAGCAGCATAGACAGCCAGACTTACCAGCCTTTGGATAAAAAAGATGAGTTTGAAATAGAGACCAGGCAGGTGTATGCAGCAATAGAAGTGGCAAATGTACCTTCTGACAGTATTTGGACCTTTAAATGGATAAATCAACAGGATGGCCAAATACTATCTACCAGCTCAGGCCAGTATATGGAAGATTCCAATTTAAGGGTAAGCGGTTATTTTGCCAGCGTGTTTAGCGCGGCTGAAGAAAGCCAGGCTATAGCTTTACCTGGAACCTACCGGGTGGAGTATTATCATGACCAAAAACTAATCGACAGTAAAATCTTCACCGTCATGCAGCCGGAAATTAAGGTGGAGCGGTTAATTTTGGGCAGTCAGATAGGCGTTGACGGGCTTCCCATGGAAAACAGGGGCAAGTTTTATAATAATGAAGATATGTATTTGTACTTAAAGCTTAACTATTTGGCGGACGGAACCGTTATGGAAGTTACCTGGTTAAGGCAGCAGGAAGTTATAGCGGAAACAGGGCAAATATCCAGGGAGAATAATTTAGCCCCTGCCGGCAGCCTGTTTGAATTAAAGGCAGATTCAGGTCTGGTTCCTGGTGGGTACAGGGTGGATATTGCCCTGGATGGCCTCCGGGTACAAAGCCTGGAGTTTGAAGTGGTAAATAATCTGGAAAGCCTGCAGGATTACTTCAATGACCACTATGATTTTTCATTCAGCTACCCCCAGTGGATGATGCCTAAAGAAAAAGAAGGTGAAAATTTTTACCTTATAAACTTATATCCCAGGGATCAAATCCAGGATATGGTAATGGGTGTATGGATTATTCCAGGCCGTATTGCTCCCCCAGAAGAAAATCTGGGCCAATTTGCGGATAACTTGGCCACCGGCAATATTGAAGAAGAATATAAAATAGAGCTGGCATCAGAACAGGATTCAAACCTGGGTTATGCCTATGTCTATAAGGATAATGAAGGTCAAAAGTGGGAGCTTAGGTTGGACTTTAAACCAAGCGGCCAACACATCTTTATGGTAACCGGCTTAGCCCGGGAGAATTATGTCCAGGATATGGAGGCTATATTTAAAGGCATGATGGATTCCTTAAAATTTCCCATTGAGTAATAAATTATTTGTATTATAATTGTTAGGATTGTAATTTAAGCAGGCATGGCCCCTGGTTTAGGGGAGCCTGGCAGGGAAATAGAAAATAGCTGGGAGCTGATTGTTTTTGGGGTTTAAAAAGCTGAAAGTTCTAATATTGGTTATAGCAGCTCTGTTGGTTTTACCCACTTTTAGCTGTAATCTTAAAACCTATCAGAAATTTGAACAGACCCGCGAATTAATGGGTACACTGGTAAGCATAACTGTTTACTCTTACGACCAGCAGGCAGCTGAAGGAGCTATGGAGGCTGCTTTTGAACGGATGGTAGAAATAGAAAGCATTGCCAACACCTATGATCCCAACAGCCAAATTTCAATACTTAACCAAGACGGTCATATCAAAAACCCTTCTCCTGTTCTATCTGAACTGGTTACTGAATCTAAGAATTACTATCAGATTAGCCAGGGGGCTTTTGATATTACGGTGCAGCCTTTGCTGAATTTATGGGCATCTGGTTTGTGGCAGGAAACAGAACAGGTACAGCAACAGAAAATAAACCAGGCCATGGAAATGGTAGGTGCTAATTATATTATAGTGGAGCCGGACCGGATATATTTTGAAAAAGAGGGAATGGAAATTACTCTGGGAGGAATTGCCAAGGGTTATGCAGTAGATAAGGCAATGGAAGTGCTTAAATCAAAAGGCATCAGCTATGCTTTGGTAAATGCTGGCGGTGATATAATGACCAGCGGCAAAAAACCAGACGGCAGCTTCTGGACCATAGCCCTGGAAAATCCTGACAATAAGGAAGAGAGCATAGAGGTATTAAATGTGGCAGGGAAGGCAGTTACCACTTCCGGAAATTATGAAAGGTATTTTGACCCAGATAAGGAAGCCCACCACTTGATAGACCCCAGGAGTGGCTTTTCCGCCAACCAGTGCATAAGTGCCACTATTATTTCTACCAGCTGCATGGATGCTGATGCACTTTCTACTTCCATTTTTGTATTGGGTCCCCAGCAGGGCATTGATTTGGTTAATAGCCTAAATGGAGTTGAAGCCCTGATTATTGATAATGATAGAAATATATTCAGGTCTCAGGGCTTATCTAAATATGTTAATAATTAAAGATTGGATAAAACTATGAGCATAATAAAAAAAAGAAGCGCCTTTGGAGGGGTCAAGCTGCCTGAGAACAAGATGACTGAAGAAGAGTCGATAGAAGTATTACCGCTGCCGCAGCAGGTAGTGATACCCATACAGCAGAATATTGGAGCTCCCGGGGAGTTTTTGGTCAAGAGGGGGGATACTGTACTGGCAGGACAGAAAATTGCTGATACAGATAAGTTTGTATCAGCCCCTATCCATGCCCCCATATCGGGAAAGGTATCTAAGTCTACTCAGGTATTAAACCCGGCCAGCGGGGCAGTGGTAGATGCTTTAATTATTGAATCTGATGGCCAGGACCAGTGGGTAGAGATGCAAGTTTTACATAAGATTGATGATATTAAAGACTGGAAGCAGGCCTTATCCTCTATGGACAACATACCGGCAAAGGATGCTTTGGATAAAATAAGGGAAGCAGGAATAGTAGGTTTGGGCGGTGCTGCTTTTCCTACCCATGTCAAACTGGCTCCCCCGCCTGATAAAAAAATTGACACTTTTATATTAAACGGCTGTGAATGTGAACCCTTTATTACCAGTGACCACCGTGTAATGCTGGAATATGGCAAACATGTATTGGCAGGCATGTACCTTATTAGCAATATATTAAAACCTGAAAAAATATATATAGCGATTGAAGATAATAAGCCTGATGCCATCCGCCATATGCATAATCTGCTGGTGGAAATGGGGCTTGAGGATAAAGCGGATGTAGTTTCCCTTCCTTCCCGTTACCCTATGGGGGCTGAAAAAACATTGATAAAATCCCTATTGGGAAGGGAAGTGCCCATGGGGGGCTTGCCTATGGACGTGGGAGTGGTAGTAAATAATGTAGCTACCTGTAAAGCGGTAGCAGAAGCGGTGCTGGAAGGTAAGCCTCTAACAGATAAGGTAATAACCGTTACCGGAGCCTTCCAAAAACCAAAGAATTTGCTGGCCAGGATAGGTACCCCTATTTCTATGCTGGTAGATTACTGCCACCTGCAGGATAGGGATCAGTACCATATTATCATGGGGGGACCCATGATGGGGGTGGCTATCAATGATATAGAATACCCGGTTACCAAGGGCCTTAACTGTGTTTTAATCAAGCAGGGGGTGGCGGGGCAGGAACAGAATTGTATTAAATGCGCCAGGTGCGTAGCAGCATGCCCTATGGGGCTGATGCCACTGATGTACCCAAAATTGGTAAAAAAGGGAAGGTTTGAAGACTGCCAGGAATATTATATTTCCAATTGTATTGAATGCGGTTCCTGTGCTTTTGTATGCCCTGCAAACATACCTATTGTGGGCTATATTAAAACCGGTAAAAAGAAGATTTCAGATAAAAAATAAGGTTTGAACTAAAAAAAAGTTTAATTTATACTTATAAAATCTAGGGACAAGAAGATGAATATGGACAAAAACAAAATACTGATATCACATTCACCCCACCTGTGGAAAGGCTTCTCCACCACCAAACTCATGTATCTGGTGGTGGTTGCGCTGCTTTTGCCTACCGGGGCTGGAATTTACTTTTTCGGCTGGTCGGCAGTGTACTTGATTTTAGCCAGTGTAATTACCTGTTTTATTACTGAATTGGTAATTAAAAAGTTGCGCAAAAAACCATTTATAAATGATGGCAGCGCAGTGATTACCGGCCTGCTGTTTGCCCTGGTTCTCCCCCCCAGAATGCCTATCTGGATGGTAGTGGTGGGAGCCTTTTTCTCCATTGCAGTAGTAAAAGAGGCTTTTGGGGGATTGGGATATAATATATTTAATCCTGCTCTGGGAGGAAGGGCTTTTTTAGCGGTTTGCTTTCCCCAACAGATGACTACCTGGGTGGCGCCCAGCGGATTTAGCCCGGATGCAGTTACCACTGCAACCCCCCTGGCCCAGAATTTTGCCCATGAAGGAAGCAGGGCCAGCCTTTATGGGGATATGTTCTTCGGCAATACTGCCGGCTCTATGGGAGAAACTTCTGCCCTGCTTATAATTCTGGGAGGTATACTATTACTGGCCTTAAGGATAATTGACTGGAGGATTCCGGTCTTCTATATCGGTACCGTGGCCCTGTTTAGCTATGCCCTGGGAATAGATCCCTTATTTGCCATATTGGCGGGAGGTCTTATGATTGGGGCCTTTTTTATGGCTACCGATTATGTGACTTCTCCTACTACCTCCAACGGAAAAATAATATTTGGAGTGGGCTTAGGCTTATTGACCGTACTTATAAGGAGATTTGGCTCTTTGCCGGAAGGTGTGGCTTTTTCTATCTTGATTATGAATGCCTTCACCCCTCTGATTGATAAATATACAAAAAGGAAACCATTTGGTTTCCAGAAGAAGGAAGCTGCGTAGAGAGATGTTTGATAAATTTAAAAAAACAAAAATATATCCCATAATTTTACTGACAGTAGTGGTTTTGGTTTCAGTTACCTTATTGATGTTTTTAGGCAATATTACATCGGCAGTGGTGGAAGAAAGAAAAAAAGCGGAAATTGTAGAAATGTTGAAGCAGATTTACCCTGAAATGTCTGATTTCAGCCTGGAAAATGATATATATACGGTACTGGAAGGCCAGGAGGAAATAGGACATGCTTTTTTAGCTGAGGGCAATGGTTACGGAGGAGTAATCAGCATAATTGTAGGCCTGGATAAGGATTTGGCAGTTAAGGATATAAGCATAGTGAGCCAGACAGAAACGCCTGGATTGGGCAGCATGATAACTGAAGATTCTTTTACACAACAGTTTATCGGACTGTCTGCACAGGAAATAGAGCTGTCTTCTTCGGGCGGCAAGATTGACTCCATTTCCGGAGCCACTATAAGCTCAGAAGCAGTTACTTCTGCTGTCAGGCAGGCAATGGAAGAAAAGATAAAGTCTATTAAGTAAGGATAAACGGTAATGAATGATGAATTAAACGGCTGCAGCAGCTGCGGAAAATGTATTCCTGTAAGCAGGGGAGGGTCCAAGTTCTGGAAAGAGCTGGTAAAAGGCATAATACTCTCCAACCCTGTGTTTGTGCTGGCTTTGGGCTTGTGCCCTACGCTGGCGGTAACCGGTTCCATTGATAATGCCCTGGGTATGGGGGCTGGCGTCATATTTGTATTACTGGGGGCCAATATCATAATATCTTTGCTTAGAAATGCTATCCCGGATTTGGTCAGGATACCGGTATTTATTGTTATTATTGCTACCTTTGTTACAATTTTAAGCTTATTGTTTGAGGCTTATATCCCTCCACTTTATGAATCACTGGGCATTTACCTATCCCTTATTGTGGTAAACTGCATAATTTTAGGAAGAGCTGAGGTTTTTGCCTCCAAAAACGGTATAGTGCTATCGATAGCTGATGCTATTGGTATAGGTTTGGGTTTTACCCTGGCCTTGGTCCTTATAGCCTTGTTCAGGGAGATACTGGGGACGGGTTCACTTTCCGTATTTGGTTTCCAGTTGCCCAGGATACCGGTACTTTACACCAATCCTTTAGGATTTTTTGTTTCAGCTCCGGGGGCTTTTTTAGTAATCGGGGTACTGTTGGCAGTGTTTAGATGGATAGGAGTGTTGGACAATGAATAATTTATTTTCCATATTTATAGCGATGGCCATAGTAAACAATATGGTATTGGCCAAGTTTCTGGGACTGTGCCCTTTTTTTGGAGTATCCAAAAAGCTGTCTAATGCAGTAAGTATGGGTATAGCAGTTACCTTTGTAATGCTGCTGGCTTCTGTTTCCACTACCATCATATATAACTACCTGCTGGTTCCTTTTGGGGTAGAATTTATGAAGATAGTGCTCTATATTCTGGTTATAGCTTCATTAGTGCAAATAGTGGAGCTCACTATCAGGAGAACCAATATAGCCCTATATAATGCATTGGGCATATATCTGCCCTTGATAACCACCAACTGCGCTGTACTGGGCATAGCCTTGATTAATTCCCAGGAAGGCTATAATATCCTGCAGAGCACCATAAGTTCATTAGGGGCAGGAGTGGGTTTCAGCCTGGTACTGATTATAATGTCCGGCATAAGGGAAAAACTGGATCTGGGAGATAGCCCTGAGGCCATGAGGGGTTTGCCTATTGCTTTTATAACTGCTGCTCTTCTGGCTATGGCCTTTATGGGCTTTGGCGGTATGGTATAAATTTTTTTATAAGGAGTTTTAATTAGAAATGAATGTAATTTGGATAGTAATAATATTAAGTGCAATAGGGCTGGTAAGCGGCATACTTATTTTCGTAGTGAATAAAGTGCTTCCCAGGGAGCCTGAATCCTTAAAGAAAGCGGAGCAGGTATCTCAGTATTTGCCCGGCTATAACTGCGGGGCTTGCGGGTATCCCGGATGCTTTGCCTATGCCCAGGCGGCAGCTGAGGATAAAGATATAATAACTAAAAACCCCTGTGCTACAGTGATGCAGGATGAAAAAATGCTGGCAGGCATTGAAAAAGCACTGGGTTTAAAGATAGATACATCCCAAATGAATAAGAAAGCTGTGGTAAAATGCTATGGGGTTACCGTTCCTATAGGTAAATATGAAGGCATTAACACCTGTGAAGCGGCCAACAGCTTGGTTGGGGGATACAAGGTATGCCCCTTTGGGTGCCTGGGTTTTGGCGACTGTGCGGTAGTTTGCCCCCAGGATGCCATCACTATAGATAAAAAAAGAAATGTGGCAGTAATTGATCCTGAAAAATGTACAGGCTGCGGGCTATGTGTGGATCAATGCCCGAAAGGCATAATAGAACTGGTTCCTGCAGATTCCAATATAGTCTTCAGGTGTAATTACGAATCCCTGAAAGACATACCGGGAAGGGAAAAATGTGATGAAGGCTGCCTACACTGCCGTAAATGTTTGAAAGCCTGTGAGCATGACGCCATTATTTGGAACAAGGAAAAGGGAATTCCTGAATTTGATTTTTCCAATTGCATTATGTGCGGGGCCTGCATTGAGGCTTGTCCCCACCAGCGCTTAGTAGAATTAAAAGATGTGGCAGGTAAAAAACCAGCCTTGAAAAAATAGTTATGTTCTTCGGGAAATGCAATCATGACGGGGGCATAACTGGCAGGCGACCCTGGTTTTATCTATTTCATGTTCGGGGCCAAACCCATATACCCCTGATATGGATTTAAACGGCATCATTAGGTAGCTGGGATTTAAGTTTACCCCTATTTGGGATCCATCAACCATCTTAAATATTTCTTTTTGTTCTTCTATGGTCCATTTATACTGCCCGGGGGAGTAGCTGCAGGTGGCTTGCCATCCCGGTTGTTGTAACCCTTGCTGTCTGGCTATGGTGGCGAATTGTTCGCCCAGCAGGGTAAGAAAGCTGGTGGTTACTGCATCCATAACAATAGTAGACAAGGTATCTCCACTTTCACTATTCTGTTTAATTAGCTGGTCTACCTGGTGTCCCAGGGTACAAATGTAGATAAGGGCAAGTTTGGAGCCCAGCAGAATCTTTGAAATATTGGGGCCGTTAAACCGGTGTCCGGAACTGAACCATACTGATTCCCCCTTAATTTTTTCTATTTCGAACAGGTCATAGATGGCTTGGGGTTGTATGGCTTGCAGGCATTGATATTTTTTTTCTGCCAGCAGGTCTTCCAGTTGCTGGTTTAGCCTTCCCCCCATAAGTTTAGTTAAAAAGTCCCTGCCGGTGTCCGGGGGAACATCAAGACTTATCTTATGTAAAACTTTTGCCATATTACCCTATTTTTCCTTGGCATTTTTACCTAATATAATATAACATTAATACAACTAAAAAAAGGTTAATAAATGCCAGACTCCCAGATAGAAAAGATAAGGAAGTATTTTGAAAAAGAGCCTTATGCCGGTTACTTGGGAATGAAGCTGGAAGAACTGGCTTTAGGACGCAGTGTAGTCAGCATGAAGGCCTTACCCCAGTTTAACAATGCTTTTTCCATTACCCACGGCGGGGCAATTTTCTCTCTGGTCGATACGGCTTTTGGCCTGGCGGCAAATTCTTACGGGCAATTGGCAGTAGCCCTTTCCATGTCCATAAACTATATCTCTCCTGCCCGGCCGGGAGACAGGCTGACCGCAGAGGCGCAGGAGGTAAGCAGAGGGACACGAACCGCTAATTACAGGATAACAGTAACCAATAAACCCGGCCAAACCGTAGCTATTTGCCAGGCGATAGCCTATTTAAAAAGAAAAAAATTACCACTGCCCTTAAAAAAAAATGAAGATAATACATAGCTCAGATCTACATTTAAACCAGAAATTTCCAGAGAGGATGGAAGCTTTAGACCGGATATTGGAATTAGGGCACCACCAGCAAGCGGATATAATTTGCATAGCCGGTGACCTTTTTGACAGCAGGGCAGATTGCGATTTTTATCGGCCCATGCTGCGCCAGAAATTTTCACAGCTTCCATTTAAAGTCCTGGTTATTCCCGGAAATCATGATTATGGTTCTTATGGAGGCGATAATTTTTTTGGCAATGATATTACCATTATTGATAAAAAGCCTTTTGAAGTAATAAACCTAAATCAAGCCAGGCTGATAGCAGTACCCTATTATAACCAGGATTTAAGCCAGCATATTTACCAGATAATCGAAAACAAAGACCCTGAAGGAATAAATATTTTGATGCTGCACTGTTCCCTGGATGCACCTTTTATAGAGAAAGATGATCTGGGGGAGGAGCAAGGGGAAAAATACCTGCCGGTAAGCTCCAAAGTTCTGGCAGAGTTAGGTTTTGACTATATTCTTGCCGGCCATTACCACAGCCGTTTCACGGTTCAGAAAATCTCTGAGGCCAGTACTTTTATTTATCCCGGCAGCCCGGTATCGGTTACCAAAAAAGAGCTGGGAAAAAGAGCAGTGGCAGTGCTGGATACCAAAGAGGATCCGCCGGTTAGCCAGGCTTATGTAGACAGCAAATATTTTGATGTCTTGAATTTTTCCTTTTTGCCCCAAAAAGAGGATGAAGTCCTGTCACAGCTGCAGCAGGCCTTGGACCAGAATGATTCCCGCTACGGCTGGATAGCGGTGTGCCTGGATGGATTTACATCCCGGGGAGAAAAAACACTTAAAGCGGAAATTGAAAATATTGCTGACAGGTATGATAGGGATAAAATAGAGTTGAATTTGACCTACAGGGATGTAGCGGCAGTATTGGCAGATCCCCTTTATGCTGATTTTAAAGGGAAGCTGGAGAAGTCAGAGTTAAGCGAAGAATTGAAAAAGGATATTGACCAGCAGTGCAAGCTCTATTTTTCTAAACTGAGGATGGATTAATTTTGTTTTTAAAAAAAATAGCATTAAATCATTATGGACCTATATCCAGCCAGCAGCTGGATATAGGTAAGGGCATACAAATTATCTGGGGTCCTAATGAGGCCGGCAAAACCCTTACCATAGATGCTGTATTAAAATTAATGCTGGGTAAATCAGCCCGTGATTTTAATGATATTGACCGGGTTAATCAGCTGCCTGACGGTTACCTGCTCCTGGAAGAGGACCAGGGGCAGCAGTTAAAAATAGATTCTGCCAACAGTTTGAGCAAATTTATAGGTATAAGTCCCCGGGATGTCCGGAATATCATGGTGATTAGGAACAGTGATCTCAGCCTGGATCTGGAAGCGGACTATTATCGTACCGTTACTGACCGGTTAACCGGCCTGCAGACAGAAAGAATTGAAAAGCTGGCGGGGATGTTCAGGCAGTATGGCCGGTTGACCGAACAGGGCAGCCTATCTAACAGCCGGGAACACGGCTATATTAAGAATAAAAGGGAAGAGGCCAAACAATTAAAAAAAGAAATCGACAGCTATCTCTCTGAAGCACAAAAAAACCACCTGGATGAACTGGAAGTTACTAGTTTGAGGTTATCCAAAAAGTTGGGAGAGACCAAACAGCAGCTGGCAGAATATGACCGGTTAGCGGCATTTAATGATTTTAAACAGTTGGAAGATAATATAGCCCAGCTTAAAATATTAACAGGTCAATTCCAGCAGTACCAAAAATATACCCAGGAAAGTTATAACCATCTTTTAAAATTAAAGTCAGATATAAGTACTGATGACGACAATATCAAAGTCGCTGCTGCTGAAAGCAGTAACCTGGATAAAACCATAGACGGCCTGGCTGTAAAAAAGGGGGAAGTAGAAAGCAAGCTCAAACCCTTAGATGATAAAGCCAAAAACCTGGTTGAGCTAAAAGAAGAGCTTGCCTTTTGGCAGCATCAAAACATGGAGGCTGAGAACAAGGTATTTCTGTGGGTGTCCCTGGCTTTGCTGGCTATGGGTTTCATAAGCCTGGTTCCCCTCATAATGTATCAGGTTTTAGCCTATTTATGGCTTCCCTTGATACTGGTTTTTCTGTTCCTGGCTTTTTTTGGCTTCTACTGGTATCAAAAGCAAAAATATAGATCCTATCTTTTAGGCCTGTCCAAGCTGCTGGATAAATTTAGCAGATGGGGCATTAAAGCCCAGAGCCTAAGGGAAGCAGCAGTAGAAGTCAGCCGTTTTGAAGAGCAGAAGCAAATTTTGGAAGAAGAGAAACTGGGTCTGGAAAAGGAATTAGACATAAAAAGGGGACATAGGCAGAGCCTGGCGGCAGATACCAAGAGGCATAGCCAAAACCTATCCGATAGCCGGGAACAGGTGTCAGATATCTTAAATCAGCTGGGGGTAGAAAGTGAACAGGCACTAGCTAAAAAGTTGGAAGAAAAAAGAGACATTCAGTACAGGGCAGGGCAAGTATTTCAATGGCTGAACCAAAAATTTGAGCTAAGCTATGAGAATGAAAATGATATGGATTATATTGGAAAAAAATTAATTGAGATAGACAGCCTGGCCCAGGAGAAAAAACCCCAAGGATACTCATCAAACCAGGTTTTGCGCCGTATTGACCAAAAATACTATCAACAGCTAAAGCAAGAGTTAACAGAGCTGGAAGTAGAGCTGGGGGAAAATAATAAAAAGCTGGAAGACCACCAGTTCGCTTTAAGGGATATGCAGAAAAAATTAGATAATCTGGAAATAGAATGTTCTAATATAGAGATAGATAACTTGGCTAAGCTGCCCAAAGCAGCGGTTTTGCTGGAGGATTTTGCAGCAGAGATTGACCGAAGGGCAGAGGCAGCAGAAGAGGCCATTGCCATATTGGGCCAGATCAGCCAGGAAGAGCAGCTTAAGGTATCAGATATATTTGAAACCCTTTCTGCTTCAGATTATTTTCACCAGGTAACAGGGGGTAGATACAGCCGCATATATTATGAGCCCGAGCAAAAAAAAGTAAAAGTGGTTAACCGTAAAGGAGAAAGCCTGGAGGCAACCCAGTTAAGCCGGGGTACTTATGACCAGTTATACCTGGCTATAAGGGTGGCTTTGGCACAAAAGGTTTTTACTGAACCTTCCTTTTTCATATTAGACGATGCTTTTATCTATTCTGACACCGACAGGCTCAAACAGCAGTTTGAGCTACTGGCCAGCTTGGCCCAAGAAGGATGGTCTTTTATTTATTTTACAGTGAAGGATGAAATAAAGCAGATGGCAGGAAGTATTTCTTCCCACCATATAATTTCTATGGAAGGTAACTGATATGAATAATTTTAAATACAATGCGCAGCTTTATGACCTTCAGATTGACTGGGAGGCCAGGCTGGCCAGGGAGATGGAGCTGCTTCTTCATATAATTAACAAATACAGGGTTAACAGTATTTTGGATATAGGATGCGGAACCGGCCATCACCTCCAGGCCTTATCCGGTTATGTGGATAAACTGGTAGGGCTAGATCCTTTAAAAGATACTATAGAATATGCCCAAAATAAGGTGGTTACCGCTAAAAATGTAACTTTGAAAGTGGGAGGCTTTGAAGATTTGGGTCATATGGATCTGCCTGAATTTGACCTGGTGATGAGCCTGGGTAATACCTTGACCTTGCCGGGTACCCGCAGAAAGGTTAAACAGGCCTTAAAACATTGCCGCAAGAAACTTAGTAAAGAAGGCGCAGCATTGTTTCAGTTCCTTAACTTTAACCGCAGCATTATAGAAAAGAACAGTTATTACCGTCCCAAAGTGGTCCGGTGGGAAGGTAAACAATACTTGTTTTTAAAGCATTTTAACTACGGGCGGATAAAAACCAAAGCGGATTTTATAATCGCTGGAATTGGTGACGGGGACAAGGTTGAACATTTTGAAATAAACAGTTCATTGATGTGCACCTTAAAGCGGAGCCTGTTTATAAGTATGGCCAAGAATGCTGGTTATTCTGATATTGAATTGAGGGGTCCTTCGGGAAAAGAGGGTTTTAATTATCAAAAAGATATTAGCTTATATGCTTTATTGAACAAGTAGAATGGTTTAAAGGAAAAAGTATGGAAAAATTAAAGAGGTTTGGGGTATCAATTGAAGAAGGCCTGCTGGAAAAGTTTGATCAGTACTTAAAACATAGCAGCTACCGTAACAGATCGGAAGCCATAAGGGATTTATTGAGAAAAGAGCTGGTAGAAGCTCAATGGTTAAAAAGTGATGAAGTAGTGGCCGGGGCCATAATTATGGTATATGACCACCATCAGAAAGAGCTGATGGATAACTTAATACATATTCAACATCATCACCAGGATATTATTATATCCAGCCAGCATATACATATGGACCAGAGGATGTGTATGGAAATAATAGTGGTTAAGGGTAAGATGGGCAAGGTGTATCAGCTGGAATCCAAGCTCAAGGCAGTAAAGGGTGTAAAGCATGCTTCCCTGGCTAAATCTACTCTGGGAAAGGGAATGTAGGTTCAGGCATTCTCCTGCCCGTACCTGCACCAGGCCAGTATGCTGCATTGTCTGCATTTTGGGTTTCTACCCAGGCAAATTGTTCTCCCAAAGGCAATGATTTTATGTGAAAAATCGGTCCATCCGTCTTCAGGTATTATATTCCTTAAATCAAATTCTATTTTATCAGGATTGGTATTAGTAGTAAGTCCCAGCCGGGTGGCAATCCTTTTCATGTGGGTATCTACAATAATGGCCTGCTGCCCATAAGCATTAGCCAGTACCACATTGGCTGTTTTCCTGCCTACTCCGGACAGGGAAGTAAGCTGGTCAATATTGGAAGGCACCTGGCCTCCAAATCTATCCACCAGGTCTTGGGCACAATTTTTGATATTTTTAGCCTTGTTCCTAAAAAAGCCGGTAGATTTAACTGCCTGCTCCAGCTGGTACAGGTCTGCCTGGGCCAGGATCCGGGGGGTTGGATAGGTTTTGAACAGCTGGGGAGTGATTTTATTGACCTGCTTATCGGTGCTTTGGGCGGCCAGTATGGTAGCAATCAATAGCTGGAACGGATTTTTAAAATGTAGGGAGGTGTCATCTGCTTGGGGATAATGCTTTTTTAAGTTAGCAATTATTTTGTCAATATTTTCTACTGCTGGAGGATAGAGTCCTGGTTTCATTTCTTTTTGCCTTTCTTTTTATTTAGGTATTGCTCCATTTGTTTTTTGTCCATGGTATTAGCCACGTCTTGAGCTCTCAGCCATCCCTTACGGGCTATGTTTATGCCGTATCTATAATCCTTTAGGTTTTCCAGGTGATGGGCATCAGGATTTATGAATATCATTACCTTTTTATCCCGGGCATATTTTAACATTCTCCAGTCCAGGTCCAGCCTGTAGGGGCTAGCGTTGATTTCTATGTCTACCCCATTCTCTGCTGCAGCATTGATTACCCTTATAATATCTACCTGGTACGGTTCACGGGCCAGAAGTATCCTTCCGGTAGGGTGGGCAATCATAGTGGTATACCTGTTTTCAATAGCTTTTATAATCCTGTTGGTCATTGATTCCTGGGACAGGTTAAAACTGGAATGAATAGCGGCAATTACAAAATCAAACCTGGCCAGAGCCTGATTGCTGTAATCAAGGCTTCCATCGGGTAGGATATCGGCTTCTATGCCCTTAAAAACAGTAAAGCCGTTAAGTGTTTGGTTTACCTCTGCCATATGGGAAAGGTATTCCGATAGGTCTTTTTCCCTTACACCATGGGCATAGGCGGCAGTCTGGCTGTGGTCACTTATTCCTGCATACTGCATTCCCATACTTTGCAGGAATTTACAGGCCTGCAGCACATCGATGTTTCCATCACTGAAATTAGTATGGATATGGAAGATGCCTTTTATATCGGTTTCCTCTACCAGCTGTGGCAAATTCCTGTTTCTGGCAGCCTCAATCTCCCCCATATTTTCCCTTAGTTCAGGAGGGATATAATCCATGGAAAAGACATCGAACAATTCCTCCTCGTTTGCACAAGGTATAAGTTTATCCTGGTTAAAAAGCCCATACTCATTCATCTTTATTCCCATTTTTTTTGACATGGATCTCATAGCGGTGTTATGCTCCTTGCTTCCGGTGAAATGGTGGAGGGCATAAGGATACTGAAAATCCTCCACCACCCTAAGGTCTACATTTATTCCTGATTGGAGGGTTATACTGGATTTGGTGTCTCCCTTGGCTATCACTTGCTGTACTGGAAAAAGAGATACAAAGTAATCCATAACCGGACCGGGCTGGCCAGTACTGGCCAAAAGATCTATATCCTTTACTGTTTCCTTTTTTCTTCTAAGGCTCCCGGCTATGCTGGCCCTTGCTATAAGGGGATACTTATTTAGCCGGTCCAGCAGCTGCAGACCTTCTTCTATCACCTCTGCATAAAGGAAGCTGCTGCTGTATTTTTTTACCATGGATATTCCTCTCAAGATATTTTCCTGGGTTTTAAGGCCAAAACCGGGAAGCTGGGCAATGGTATTATGATTGCAGGCAAGTTCCAGTTCAGGAATGCTTTCTATGCCCAGGTGTTGGTACAGGTACCTTATTTTCTTGGGACCCAGGGTTGGTATTTTAAGCATTTCTAAAAGTCCTGGCGGTATTTGCTGTTGGAGCTGCTGATGTAGCTCAAAATTGTCGCCGGAAGCCATTTCTATTATTTGCTGGGCTATTTTGGCCCCGATGCCTTTTATTTGTGTTATTTCTTGGGCAGTAGCTTTTGAAAGGTCTATAGAAGACGTTTCCAATGACCTGGCTGCATTTTGGTAAGCCCTGATCTTAAAGGGATTTTCGTCTTTTAGTTCCAGTAGTACTGCTGTTTCCGCCAGCAGATTGCTGATTTGTTGTTTATCCATAGAAAGTGGCCAATCTTTTTATTGCTTCTGTTTTTTGGCTAATGCCTATCTTGCTTTCTTTTACCGCCCGGTGAAGCAGGTCTATGGACCGGTTATAATTTTCCCGGTCCACAGGATAAGGGATACCGTCCTTGCCCCCATGGGCAAAACTGAACCTGGCCGGGTCTTGTATGCTGTATCTTGCTCCATAAATCAATTCTGATATCAAAGCTAAAGCCCTTACTGTTTTAGGGCCTACTCCCTGTACTGACAGCAGTGCTTCAAAATCAGGGGGCTTGTGCTCATAAGTATAAGTAAAAATCTTGGAAAGCCGGTGGTAATCCATATCAGTAATTTTAATCTGATGCCTCGCCGGCAGGCTGTATTTTTTTTCCTGGTAATTTTGCAGCAGTTTAAGGTCTTTTAGGATTTCAGCCGGTTTTTGTAATGATAGCTGAGCTATTACCTCTTTGGTTTTTTGGCTGGTTGGATCCACAAGATTTAAGGTAGGTGCCCTTTGGTCACAGCAGATGGCAGAATGGGGCTCTGTGGTAAAATCAGTGACTTTATCTGAAAGCCAGTGATAACGGCGGGCCATGCGGTTAGTTTGATTTAACCCCTGTTGTACCACGGACCATTGCCTGCCGTCTGAAGTAAAAAAGAAACAATGGTGGTATAGCTGGTATCCGTCCTGGAGGGCAGAGCTGTCTACTTTGGCCACAATCTTGCTGTTATATACTAAACAGGAAAGATCCAGGCCCAATAAATTCCCGGCAGTTTCTATCTCTGTTGGTGTTTTTCTGGATGTAGCGCCCTTGCCTCCTGCAATAAAAAGGCCCAGGTCTTTTTCCAGGCCTTTAATACCTTCTTTTAAAGCGCCGCATACAGTAGTGGTTACGCCACTGGAATGCCAGTCAAAGCCCAATACGCAGCCTAAAGCCTGGAACCATAAAGGATCAGAAAGCCTTTTTAGCACCTCTCCGCTACCATATTCTGAAACCATAAGGCAAACAATTTCCCTGGCCAGTTTTTTCATCCGGCTGAATAGCCAATAAGGAGCTTTGCCCCCATGCAGGGGCAGTTTCATGGAACCTGTCTTCATAAAATACCTCCAGCTATTTATGCTACTATTTTAGCATTGATTAATCCAGAGAATAAATATCTCTTGCAATAATGATACTAAAAATGTATCATTAGATTGAGGTTTAACATGAAATTATTGACTAAAGATACTGATTATGCGGTAAGGGCTTTATTGCACATGGCTAAGCAGGGAAACGGGGCTTACCAGGTCCGGAAGCTGGCTGATGATTTGGGTATACCTATGCCTTTTTTAAGGAAAATACTGCAGCAGCTGGCATCAGCAGGCGTGCTCGATTCTGTGAGGGGCAAGGGCGGCGGTTTTAGTTTGGCCCGGAGGCCAGAGGATATATTCCTGCTGGATATTATGGAAATATTTCAGGGAAAATTTGAGATTATGGAATGTATATTCAACCGTAATATATGTCCCAACCTAAAACAATGCACTTTAAGGAAGAAGCTTATATCCATTAAGGATTATGTGCAGGAGCAGCTGGAAAGCATTACTTTAAAAGAGTTACTGGAGGAAAAATAATGGCTAAAAGGGAAATAATTAAGATAGATGAGCAAAAATGTGATGGATGCGGGGCATGTGTTCCCAACTGTCCGGAAGGAGCTATACAGGTAATAGATAAAAAAGCCAGGCTGGTAAGTGATCTTTATTGCGACGGCCTGGGGGCCTGCATAGGGGATTGCCCCCAAGGAGCTATTACTACTGAAATAAGGGAAGCAGAACCTTATGATGAGAAAAAGGTTATAAAAAATATAGTAAGACAGGGAGAACATGTAGTTTCTGCCCATCTTAAGCATTTAAAAAACCACGGCCAAACCCAATTCTTGAACCAGGCCTTGGATTACCTGGCCAGCCAGGGCATAGAGGTTGAAGATGTAAGGGCAACTGAAGATAATCCCCGGCAGGAAGCGGAACCAAAGACCTACAGCGATAATTTTGAATTAAAAAACTGGCCGGTTCAGATAAACCTGGTGCACCCTTCTGTATCTTTTCTCCAGGATTCAGAATTGGTTATATCGGCAGACTGTGTACCTTTTGCCTACCCCGGTTTCCATAAGTTTATAGAAGGAAAAGTGGTGTTGGTTGGCTGTCCCAAGTTTGATGATGTCCAGGCGTACATGGAAAAGCTACAACAGATATTTATCCAAAACCGTATAAAATCGGTTACCGTAGTGTATATGGAAGTGCCATGCTGCCGCGGCATGGTCAGGCTGGTGCAGGAATCCATCAAGGCTTCCGGTAAAGTTATCCCTTTTGCCCACCTAAAGATAGGGGTTAAGGGAGAGATAAAGTAAGTTAAACCTCATCCCTTAAAGGGACAAAAGCTACCGGGCTTACTGCCTTTTGGTGGATCTTACCTCCCTTTTTGGTGATCACGTAAAGACTTTGGCCAAAAGGGGATCCTGCGGGAATAACCATTATTCCATCATCTTTAAGTTGGGAGACCAAAGGTGGCGGTATGTTTTTGGGGGCTGCGGTAACTATGATACGGTCATAGGGGGCATGCTGTTTCCAACCGTAATAACCATTGCCGTTAAGCAGCCATATATTTTTATACCCGGCCAGCAGATGCTTAGCCTGGTAATAGAATTGCGGGATGGATTCTACCGAATAAACCTGGCCGGCAAGCTCTGCTAAAACAGCGGTCTGGTATCCTGATCCAGTACCTATCTCCAAGACTTTTTCTTTGCCTTTCAACTGTAGAAGCTGGGTCATCAGTGCTACTATATAAGGTTGGGAAATGGTTTGGCCGTTTCCTATAGGAAGGGGCTCATCGACATAGGCCTGTTCTCTATGCTCAGGGCCGACAAAGTTCTCCCTGGGTATTTTACCCATAGCCTCAATAACCCGCTTATCCCTGATATCCCTGGAAATTAGCTGTTTTTCTACCATTAAATTTCTTTGTTTTAGATAGTTAAACATAATGAAAAAATTATAAATTTTAGGTATAATATCAACTCTTATACTATCATAACCGGAGATTAAATAGGAGATGCTAAATCTAGAGCTTTCCCATATTTTAACTAATATAGCGGAAATGAATAAGGTGGGTATCCACCAAAAAGAGAAAGTTTTCCCCTTAATGAGGGCCTCCAGGACCATAAGGGATTACGCTGGTGATATCGGTGAGGCTTACCGGAATAAAAAGCTAAAGGATCTTCCGGGAATAACCCCTGAAGTTTTTGCCTATATAGACCAATATGTAAAAACAGGAAAAGTAGAAGAGTATCAGAAACTGAAGCAGAAATATTCAGAAGATTTAGTCAAGCTTATCAGGATATGCGGGTTGGGGTTTGGCAGGATGATAAAAGTATACCAAATTCTAAAAACAGATAGCTTGGCAAGCCTGCAGGAAAAGATGTCTGATCCCAGGCAAATAGAAAAGCTGACCGGAGCAAAAAAAGATTCAGTCCTGGATGGAGTGATGGTAGAAAGAATCAAAAGCAGTATAGATTTTTATCATAGTATGAAAGGTAAAATGCCCCGTGGTTATGTGGAACACTTCCTGAAAGGTTTAATGGAACAGATTAAAGCCCTGGGCCATGTATCCCGTTTGGAAATAGTGGGGTCTACCCGCAGAAAGAAGCCGCTAATAGGTGATATTGATATATTAGTAGATGCTGATTTTAACCAGGACGGATTCAAGTTGGACCCCAGTATAAAGTTTTTAAGCCAAGTCTTAAAAATTTCCCATATAAGGTCTAAAAAAAGCCAGAATATAGGGCAGGCCAACGCCAGCTTTGTCTACAGGTCTGATTTAGGTATTGATATAGAGGTCATTATTACCGGATCCCATAGGTATTATGCTGACCTGTTTACCACTACTGGAAGCAAAACACATGTAAATTCTATTCTAGATATATTAGAGGACAATGATATTGATATATTTAACTACAACCTGGCCAGCGAAGAACATATTTACCAGCTGGCGGGGCTTCAGTTTGTACCCTGTGAGCTTAGGGAAGGCCTAAAAGAAATTGAATGGGCGCAACAGTATAAAATCCCCAGGCTGGTGGCCTTACCAGATATTAAAGGGGACCTGCATGTGCATTCGCCTTTCAGTGATGGGCTAATAAGTGAGAAGGACCTGTTGGATACCATCAAGAAATATAATTATCAATATCTGGCTTTAACCGATCATTCGCCTTCTAATATTTTCGGTAATGGTTTAGACCAAAAGCGTTTGGCAGAAAAGTTAAAATGGTTCCAAAATTTAAAGCTGGATATAGGGGATAGCAGGATACTGTTTGGTGCAGAAGTGGATATAAAAGAGCAAGGCAGGCTTGATTACCAGGACCAGGTACTGAAAAGTTTGGAAGTAGTGGTGGCATCAATGCATTCCAGCTTTAGGCAGGGTCCCGCCCAAAATACCCAAAAGGCAACCGCAGCTTTAGCTCATCCCAGCGTAGATTTTTTGGGGCATCCTACCGGCATTGTTTTTGGAAGCAGGGCCCCTTATTCGCTGGATATGGAGCAAATTATCCAGCAGGCCGGAAAATTTAACAAAGCACTGGAAATAAACTCCTATTTTCTAAGACTGGATTTAAATGAACATTATGCCCGTAAGGCCAAGGAGGCAGGGGTGCTGCTGGTTATAAATACGGACTCCCACCGGCCTAATAACCTGGATCATATGAGGCTGGGAGTGGATATTGCCAGGAGGGCAGGACTCAGTAAGCAGGATGTATTAAATACCAGGGATTACGAAGGCTTTAAGCAGTGGAAAAAAGAAAGGTAATTACTTTTTGCTGCACCCAAATACTTCTTTTTGGTTGAAGTCAGGCAAGAAGGGGTCGTTATCGGTGTTAAGGCCAGTATAATCCTGAATGTAGCCATGTTTAAAGCCCAGTTTCTGGGCATAATCCACTACGCTGTTGTATTCAGAGGCAGTAATTCCACGGGACAGCTGGGAGAAGTTTCTTGCCTTATATACCGGATGGTACTGGGACATAATGCTTAGAGGTATATGGGGAGACAACTCATTTTTTATAAAATTAATGGTTTCTGTTAGGCCTCCAATATTATTAGGTAATACCAGCAGCCTTATTATCAGTCCTTTTACCGCGATTCCCTGGCTGTCCACTTTTAGTTCTTTTACTTGGTCATACATCTCTTTTACCGACTGGCGGTTATACTGGACATATTTTTTTACTCCTGAATACCTGTAGGCATAGTCATCATGGCTGTAGCGCATATCGGGCATATATATGTCCACCAGCCCCTTGAGCATATTTATAATTTCAGGCTTATCATAGCCCCCTGTATTGTAAACGATAGGTATGTTCAATCCTTTATTTCTGGCCAGTGACAATGCTTCTACTATTTGCGGCACCCATATGGTGGGTGAAACCAAATTTATATTGTGGCAACCCTGATGCTGTAATTTAATCATAGCCTCTGCCAGTTTGGGTATGGGAACTTCCTTACCCTGATGCTGCTGGCTTATCTGATAGTTCTGGCAATAAATACAGCCCATATTGCAATAAGAGAAGAAAATAGTGCCTGAGCCATTGTTGCCGGATATGGGGGGTTCTTCCCCAAAATGGGCCATGGCTGCTGATATTACCGGTACATGGGGTGCTTGGCAGTAGCCAGTTTTTTTAGAAGTTCTGTCTATCCTGCATTCATGGGGGCATAGCCGGCAATGTCTAAGCATTTTATTTAGATTTAATTCTGTTTTATTCCTGTCCATGGAATAAAAATATATTATTTTTGGTGTTTTGTGAATGTCTGGTTTTGCTCGGCTACCTTTATTTTATTCTGGGGGGCCAGTCGGCGGGCATAAGCAATTACTTTGTCAGTAATGGCAGGGTAGGTACCTAGCAATGCTTTTAATTTGTAGAGCCGGTATTCAAAGAAATATTCAGGTTCGATTTCCAGGCCGGCAGCAATTATCTCCATGGTTTCTACCGGAGGAGGATTTTGTTTATGTTTCAGCTTGCTAAAATAACTGTAATTTAAATTGGTTTTCTTGGCCAGGCTCCTCAGTTTAATTTTCTTAGCATTAATCTGTTCATAGAGAGCTTGCCCAAAAGGCTTAGTTGAATATTTCATACCGGTATTTGTTTAATTTCTTTTAATACTACCTTATAAAAATATGCAAAATAAGGAATTGCCCCTAGTTTTAGTTGACAATAATGTCAACAATATGAGAAGTTTTAAAATTTGGTTTTTGACTATAAAATAGGCTTATGATTAAAAAAATCTTTCTAATATGCTGGGTAGGATGTACACTATTTCTGTTACTGGGCCAGGGTTTTCAAGATATCAATCCAGTTTATGCTGAATACAGCCTAAACCAGGCGGACAAATACACTCCCCAAAGCCAGGAGGTTTCTGACCGTTACCAGGATTTTATAAATAAATTTAGGGATTCTGATCCTATACTCTACCAAGAGTATTTATCATATGGGCAGCAGGCATTAAATGCAATTTATAAAGCCAGCACTATAACTGGTACAGATAATATTCTTGATTATGGGCCACTGCCGGAAGATATGCTAAGACTGGATCAAATTATTTCTAATATGAGCCCCATTTATAGGAGCGAATATATCAATCAGGCTTTAAAGCGGCCGGTTTTTATAATAATTGGGGGGAGCTCTGATCTTCCGCTGGATTCACTGCTTTACTTTGTACATATTTCAGAGATGCTAAATATACCCTGGTATGTAATCAATAATAATCGAAACAACAGGTTCAGCCGGGAATCCCAAGACATTGTGATATCGGACCTTTCCCTAAAACTAAGCGACCAGATTAACCAGCTGATAATAAATAAAGGACAAAACCATAACCATATTTGGGTGGATGTGGGCAACAGGTCACAGCTTCAGGAGGCTGTATCGGATATAATGGATAATCAAGAATACCAAATGGCTTATATTTTTATAGTGACTCACGGTACTGAAGATTCCCTTATTTTTTCCACCTCTGATGGAAATAAATTCAATATTACTCCCCAGCAGCTTACTGAGATTATAGGCACAGGTATCAAAACCAACTTATTTTTAGGAACATGTTATTCCACTAAATTTGGTGCAAAGTTAAACTTAGGCCAAGACAATACTGCAGTTACTGCATCAGAAAAGATTGCCGTCGATGGGGATATGGCTGCGGCGGTGCTCATGAGTCTTTATATGGGGGATTACAGGGTAACAGATGCCGAGCTTAAACTTATATCTAGCCAAACTATGGCGGATAATCAAAATAACTACTGCTACACCTATTATGTTAATGGCCAAAAGTACTATTTTATCGATGATAAGGTAACTCATGCCCATAAGGTGAGATTTGGTGCAAAAGAATCTGACCTGGATATTAAAACTTTTAATTTAAATTCCAACAGCCTGCTTTATTTTCATGTAAGAAACAATTTGTTCCGGTAATTGCAATCGCAGGTCTTTTATGTATAATAAGTAAGTATTTATTAAATATATTGTATATACTTTGTATAGTAAATTATTTGAATTTATACCGGAAGCATTAATAGAGCTGGATTTTAATGTTTTTAACAGCTGCGGGACTAAAAATGGAGTCTCGGCAGATAATGATCTGGTAGCAGAAAGTTTAAGCTTTAGGATTGTATCAGCCAACCAGGCAGCATTAAATTTGTTAGGTGCGGTTTCAGTTCCTGAGCTAAAAAACCATGTCTCCCAGCTTATTGGCCATAAAATTTATCCAAAGTGCAGGGAGTCCGTGGCCCCTGTTAAAAAAGGCAATAATGAGTTTAGCCAATGCTTGGAAATAAAAAACCTCCGGGGGGCTAAAAAGTACCTGCTGGCCAAATGTTCTGTTTTAAAAAAGCAGAGCGGGCATTGTTCAGTGCTGGTTTGCCTTAAGGACAGGACCAGCCAAAACCGGTATAAACAAAGTCTGGTAGCTACTGTCAGAAATCTGGAAGAAAATTATAAAGGCATGATTGATACATTGTCTTTGATAATGGAGATGAAAGACCCCTATACAGCCAGTCATCAGAGAAAGGTGTACCGCTTATGCAGTGCTTTGGCACAAGAGATGAAACTGGAACAACCTGTAAGAAAGGGGCTGGAGCAGGCAGCTGCCTTGCACGATATAGGCAAGATTAATATTCCTGCTGCCATATTGGCTAAACCGGGACGTTTAACCGATATTGAATACCGCATGATAGCTGCACACTCCCAGACGGGATATAATATATTGGAAAAGGTTAATTTCACCCGGCCGATAGCCAATATAGTGCTGCAGCATCACGAAAGGCTGGATGGTTCAGGCTATCCCCAGGGGCTTTCTGGTAGAAAGATAATGCTGGAAGCCAAAATATTAGCTATTGCTGATGTCGTGGAAGCAATGTCTTCACACCGGCCGTACCGGCCGGCTTTGGGATTAGACAAGGCTTTAGAGGAGATTAATAGTAATCAGGGCAGGTTATATGATGAACAGGCCAGCCAGGCTTGTCTGGCCTTATTTAGAAATAAGGGTTTTCAGTTTTAATATTATCTAATCAACAGAAGCTTCAATCATTGATATTTATCACTTATAATTGTAATCCAAATAACAAACTAAGGGTTGATTGATTTGACATCAAATTTAATATTTGGTAAATTTTCCCCTCGACTGGAAAGTTGCACTCTTCTTTTTGGGCCAGCTTTTGGGACGGTGTTTTGTAGGATATGGCTTAAGTTTTAAAGGATAACAATATTGGGAGATAAGCTGGAAGATAAATTAGTTTTGGTAACCGGGGCTACGGGCTTTGTAGGTAGCCATTTAGCCCTTACTTTAGCTGATAGGGGTTACAGGGTAAGAGCATTGGTTAGGAACCTGGCTAAATCCAAACACCTGAAAGACGCTGGTATAGAAATAATCCATGGAGATATTGTAAATACTAAAGCGGTAAACAAATCTATGGAAGGTGTTCACACGGTTTACCACATTGCCGCCTTATACCGTTCAGCCAGGCATGCTGACCTTACCTATAGGAAAACTAATATTGAGGGGACCCGTAATGTGGTTAAAGCTTCTCAAGAATTTAATATAAAAAGGTTGGTGCATTGCAGCACTATCGGGGTGCATGGAGATGTTCAGGCTATTCCCGCCGATGAAGATGAACCATTCAATCCCGGGGATATATACCAGACCAGTAAGCTAGAAGGCGAGTTATTGGTCCAGGATGCCATTAAAAAAGGATTTCCCGCTACCGTGTTCAGGCCGGCTGCAGTATATGGGCCTGGTGACATGAGGTTCGTAAAATTATTTGAGAGCATCCACCTGGGCCGGTTTCGGATATTTGGCTCAGGCAACACCTTGTATCATTTAATATATATTGATGATTTGGTAGAGGGAATAATACTTTGTGGAGAAAAAGCCGCAGCTATAGGCCGTACCTATATATTGGCGGGACCCCGATATAGTACCATATCTGAATTGATTGATTTGGTAGCGGAGGCGGTTAATGCCAAACCTCCTTTGACCAGATTACCACTAGCCCCCTTAACTGTTCTGGCCATAATTTGTGAAGGAGTTTCCAAACCCTTTGGCTTAGAGCCACCCTTGTACCGCAGAAGGTTGGATTTTTTTTGTAAAAACCGTGCTTTTAACATAGGGCGGGCACAAAGGGAATTAAGCTTTAACCCGGTCATGGACTTACAGGAAGGTTTAAAAAGAACCGCCCGCTGGTATTTTGATAAGGGTTTTCTTGATGGAAAAATTCATATTCGTTTTAGAAATAGCGGCTACATAGAGTAAGGAAAGCGGCGAATGGCTATAAAACAAAAACTTGAATCGGCTCTTAGGCATAGTCCTCCTTTATTTAAAACTGCTTCCCGGCTATATCATTTCTTGAATTCCGGTTTTAAGTCTCTTAGCCCGGGTGCGCCCAAAGCTATAGATATGACTTTTAAAATTGCTAAGCAGCAACACCAGGGAGGCCCCATTGGTGATTATTATGAGTTTGGATTGTATAAGGGCTATACTTTCTACCGGGCGTTTCGAGCAGCTTTGGAATTAGGCCTGGATGATGTAAGGTTTTTTGGATTTGATTCTTTCCAAGGACTACCCCAGGTAGAAGGAATAGATAAGAGCGAGAGTAGATTTTTCGAAGGCCAGTTCGCCTGCAGCCAAGAGCAGGTGGAGAAAAATTTACGGAAGCATAAAGTTGATTTTCATAGAATAGAGCTAGTCAAGGGTTTTTATGAAGATACTCTGACTGAGGAGCTTAAAAAAAGCTTAAATGCAGGTTTTGCCGGAGTAATTCTGTTTGATTGCGACCTTTATTCTTCAACCAGGACTGCTTTAAGCTGGCTGGAGGGATTAATCATTGATAAAACAGTGCTAGTCTTTGATGACTGGTATTCCTTTGCTGAAAGCAATGAGCTGGGACAGCAGCAGGCTTTAAAAGAATTTTTAAACCGTAATCAACAGTTTGAAGTAGAACCTGTGATGGAGTTTGAGCGTAACGGTAAAATGTTTCTGGTTCATCATAGGGATAAACGATAACACTTTTATTGCCCTACCAAGTATTAATCTTATATGTCTATATTACTGATAATATGGAGTAAAAAATTCTTGATGTATTTAAATTTGACTTTAGGATTGAGAAAATAACTTAATGAAACTCCCTAAAGTTACACTAGCAATAAAACCATAT